>CATOLW010000326.1 GCA_951800935.1 uncultured Clostridium sp. | reverse complement strand
GTCTTTTTTTGACCAAAAATATTGAAAAAAGGAGGTTTTTGTGGCATTATGTTACATATAATTAAACAAGAAATCAATATGAGTAAAGAATTACTCTCTAAAATCGAATGGGTGTGCCGTTTAAAATTTAAAGGAAAGGAACAGCCACAAATAATAAATGGTTGTCTAAGAATACTAAAGCATACCAATTTAGCGTATGTAGAGCCCCATAGAGTAATTATTAAAGATAGCTTGTACCTATTCTTTAATGAACACGATTATTTCTATGTAAATGATTTAAGTACAAAATATCCGTTATCCAAATTACAAGAACATATCAGCGGAAATACATAACATAGAACGGCAAAGCATTTTAGAGTTTTTAAAAAATTATACTATATTGGTTTATTTGTGTTATTTACAAGAAAATTAAAGAGATAGTAATAATAAATATAAAAGCTCTAAAAGTGCTAATAGCTAAAACTATGCTATGTGGCACTTTTTGCGTTATGCATATAATGATTTCTAATGGCTAAAGCCATAAGACAATCATTTATAGTTGCCTTTCTATTCATAAAATTTGGAAGGAGGATATGTAAAAATGAATGAAGAAAGGAAAGTAGCAGGAATTTATATTCGTGTAAGCACAGAAGATCAAGCAAGGGAACGGATTTAGTTTAGGAGAACAGGAGGAGAAATTAAAAGCACTTTGTAAATATAAAGATTATAAAATATATAAAGTTTACAAAGATGCAGGAATATCAGCAAAAGATATGGCAAATAGACCAGCTTTTCAGCAAATGTTAGAAGATATGAAAGCAGGTAAAATTAATTATATTGTAGCTTATAAATTAGATAGAGTTACAAGGTCAGTAAGAGATTTGGAAGTATTAATATCAGAGTTAGAAAAGCATAATTGTTATCTCATTTGCGATAGGGATGATGTCAATACGAGCAGTGCAAATGGAAGATTTTTTGTAAGAATGTTAACAGTTCTTTCACAATTAGAAATTGAGATAGTATCAGAAAGAACAAAATTTGGTATGACAGGAGCAATAAAATCTGGACATGTACCTCGGAACTTGCCCATTAGGTTACAAAAGAGAAAATAAGAAAATGGTAATAGATGAAACTACAAAAGATTTAGTTATAAGGATATTTAATATGTATTTAGAGGGCAAAAGCTATCAAACAATAGCTAATATCTTAAATGCAGAAAAAATACCTACACTAACTAATAAACAGTGGAAAGATGCAACAGTATCTAAAATAATCAATAATAAAATTTATGTAGGAGATTTTGAACAATATAGAAATAAGCAAGAAAAAGAAACCATTGTTTATATGAATGTTGTAGAGCCTATTATATCAAGAGCAATGTATGAAGATGTACAATCACAAAAAGAGAAAAATCAAAGGGCATTTTGTAGAGATAGAGTTTATATATTTATGCAAAAACTATTATGTCCTAAATGTGGAAAGATAATGCAATGTAAAGGCTCTGGAAAAAAAAAAAAAAAGTATATGT
>CATOLW010000325.1 GCA_951800935.1 uncultured Clostridium sp. | reverse complement strand
TCCTTATCAATAAATTTTTGTAATATCATTTCTTTTGTCACATTATCTATACAAGTTTTAAATCCAACTTCTATTCCTTTTTTGAAATAGTCTAACATAGCTTGCTTTGTTGTCATTAAAATGTCTACTTGTTTATCACTAAAAACTCCTGTTTTAGCTTTTATATCATCATTATAATAGTTTCTTCTTAGTTTATTTCCATAGTAATATTCGTCAATTTTCGCTTCTAGTACTTTTATATCTTCTATGTTTTGTTCTTCTAGTTTTTCTAAATTCAAGTAGTTTTTTATTTTTATTGGATTTATTTTTTTCCTACGGTTTATAATAGCAAAGTCTTCTATAAGAGGTCTTCCATTATTGGTTGTTTTGTATAAATATAAACATGTACCATTTTCTATATTTTTTTCCGAAACTTCAGTATTTGTAAATTTACAATCTAATGAAATATAAATATTGTTAATTGTTTTACCTTCTTTGTCTACCAAACTATTAATCCATTCAAAAAATTTCTTGCTAATTAATGCTTCTTCTAATGAAATTCGATACGGAACTTTAAACTTTGTTGTTTTTAATTCTAAATATGGCTTTTTACTGTTTAATCCGCATATTATTGTTAGCTAGTCCCCATATTTCTCCATTTATTTCTATATTATAGTCATTTTTATTGAAGATTCTTGGATAAAAATATCTTTTTCCTTCTCGTTTATAGTCTTCCATGCTTTGATCAATGAAAATTTTCACATAGTTTTTATCTGCTAAATTGTTTTCTTCTATTTCATTGATTACTTTTGGTATAGTTTCTTTTATTCTTTTTTTGCACATTTCTAATTCTTCTTGATTGACTTCTGGTAAGTTTATTGTTTCCAATATTTTTTGAGCTTTTTTATCTTTCATTTCTTCTAAAAATGTGTCAAAATAATAATTAATTGATTCATCTAACTGTTCTTCTGTTAATATTTTATCTTTATTACTTCCTACTTTAGGTAAAATATCACACTTGATAAATACTGTATAGTAATTATTGCTATGTATCTTTTTCGTTATGTCTACTGGCTTGTTCATATCAATTAAATTGCTATTGTAGTCTGCTTCTTTGAACCATTGATATAATTCGCTTTGTTCTGTTTGATTCCTTTTTATGATAAGTCTTTTGATAGTATTATCCTTTTCTATCCTAAAGTAAGTTCCGTCTTTTGGTATATAATTATCTAATACTGCCTTTTCCATGTTTTCTGCATTTTTAAAAATTTTTAATAAATCATTTACCATGTTTTCCTCCTTTCTCCTAATTACTTGCTAAGTACCCACAACCTATCGTGTTTTTCTCTAGGGCCCCTGCTGCTTTCATAAAGAAAGCTAAATCCTGAGATAATGTGTCTGTTTTTACTTCCATAATAAATTTGTTACCAATTAAGTTTCCCTTTTTGTATGGAATTTTTATTGCCTTTAAGTTGGTCTGTGCAATTGATTGAACAAATATGGTTTCTTCTGGTATTTGAGTATTAAAATATTGATTATATTTTCTAACTGCATTTTTACACATTCTT
>CATOLW010000324.1 GCA_951800935.1 uncultured Clostridium sp. | reverse complement strand
CCCATGTGGTATCCCACTCTTTTCTTTTTACCATTTACATTCATAGTATTTACTTTTAATACTTTTACTTGGAAAAGTTTTTCAACAGCTTTTGCTATTTCAACTTTTGTTGCTTTTTTATTTACTTCAAAGGTGTATTTCCCTTCTTGTAATTGGTCGTTACTTTTTTCTGTAACAATTGGTGCTACAATGATATCTTCTGGTTTCATGATTATGCGTACACCTCCTCTAATTTTTTACACGTTTCTACTGATAAAATTAGATTTGTATATTTTAATAAATCAAATACATTGATATTGTTTGCTGTAATGGCTTTTACTCCTTCAATGTTTCTTGCTGACATGTAAACATTTTTGTTGCTTTCTGGAAGAATAATTAATGTTTTTCCTTCTACTTTTAAGTCAACTAATGCTTTTGCCATTGTTTTTGTTTTGATTTCTTTTACTTCTAATTTATCTACTACTGTTAATTCTTTTTCTAATACTTTAGAACTTAAGATTGATTTAATTGCCAATCTTCTTTCTTTTTTATTAACGGTATATCTATATGAACGAGGTTTTGGTCCTAACGCAATACCACCTTTAATCCATTGTGGACTTCTTGTTGAACCTTGTCTTGCTCTACCTGTTCCTTTTTGTCTCCATGGTTTTTTTCCACCACCAGAAACTTCTGCTCTTGTTTTTGTACTTTGTGTACCTTGTCTTTGATTTGCTAAATAATTTACCAATACACTATGTACAATGTTTTCATTTGGCTCAATTCCAAATACATTTTCAGCTAATTCTATATCACTTACTTTTTTACCTTTTAAATCGTATACGTCTACTTTTGGCATTCTCTTTTCCTCCTTCCCTATTTAGTAGCCTTTACAGCTGATTTTACTTTTAGGATTGCTCCTTTTGCTCCAGGAACACTTCCTTTTACTAAGATTACATTTTTATCCATATCTACTCTTACAACATCTAAGTTTTGAATAGTAATAGTAACTCTTCCCATATGTCCTGGTAGTTTTTTACCTTTAAATACTCTACCTGGTGTTGCACAAGCTCCCATTGAACCTGGTCTTCTATGATACATAGATCCATGTCCCATTGGTCCTCTGTGTTGTCCATGTCTTTTGATAACACCTTGGAATCCTTTTCCTTTTGAGGTTCCTTGTACATCTACTTTTTCTCCTGCTTGAAAAATATCTGCTTTGATTTCATCTCCAACTTTGTAGTTTGCTACCTCTTCTATTCTAAATTCTCTTAGATGTTTCTTGTTTGCAAGTTTTGCTTTTGCAAAATGTCCTGCTTCTGGTTTGTTTATATGTTTATCTTTTACTTCTCCGTATCCTAATTGGATTGCATCATATCCATCTGTTTCTATTGTTTTTACTTGTGCTACAATGTTTCCTGCTGTTTCAATAACCGTTACTGGAATGACATTTCCTTTTTCATCGAAGATTTGTGTCATACCGATTTTTTTTCCGATAATTCCTTTTTTCATTTTTTTTTTTCTAATTATTGGTTGACTGTTGTCAGCTTGGTTTTGTTGCTATATATCTATGTAGTT
>CATOLW010000323.1 GCA_951800935.1 uncultured Clostridium sp. | reverse complement strand
ATCATATCTAAACTATTCATTAAAAGATCCAGAATTTAATTATGTGAAAGAATTTGATAAAATTTTAAAGAAATATGATTTGAAAGGACAAATAAAAACAGTAAGTAATATAGCCTGTGAATATATGATTACATCAGATAATGACTTTTTCAAAAGAATAGGAGAAGAAGAAACAAAAAGATATTTTGCTACTGCATATAAATTTGTTTGTGAATATAAAGATTTAGGCGAAAAGTATATTTTATCTGCAAAAGTGCATTATGATGAGAAATCTCCTCATATGCACTTACTTTTTTTACCTGTTGTTCATACAGTAGATAAAAAGGGAAATCCTATTGATAAATTAGCTTGTAGTGAATTTTGGAAAGCTAAAGATAGTTACAGACAATTACAAAATGCTTTTTTTGAATATATGGTGTCAAATGGGTTTGAATTACAAAGAGGATTACCAAAAGAAGAAACAGGTAGAGTTCATTATACTTTGAAAGAATATAAAAATATAACAAATTACAAACAAACGAAAGAAACTCTAAAAAACATAAAATTGGAATTACCAGATGTTCCAAATATTACAGACATTAATATTAACAGGTTATCAAAGAAAAGAGATGAAAAAATTTTAGAAGAAATCATAAAACCAAAGGATGACCTAATTCAAAACTTATATCAAGATAATATGGATTTGCATAAGGAATTATCAAGACAAACAAAAGTTATAGAAGAAGCAGAAAAGTATCAAAAAGAAAGAGACAGAATAATGAGTGATAATGCGAATTTACACAATGAAGTAGAACAAATTAAGGCTGAATATAAGCAAAAGGAATTTGATATTGAATGGAAATATAAAAGTAAAATTAAAGGTTTGGAAAAAGAGAATAGCAGATTAAATAAAATAATAGATAAATTCTATGAAACTATTGATAAATTCATACATTGGATTTGTAAAAAGTTTGATATGGGAGCAGAAGATAATTTAATTAGGGATTTTCAAAAAGAAACTAATACTTATTTAGATGTAGAAAAACAACTTAAACACGAAGAAAGAGAAAAAGAATGGGATTTAGAACGTTAATGAAAATTTAATATTGTAAAGATTGTCAACTTGTGATAAAATACTATTACAATTAAGGAAAAAGGTGAGAAAATGGAATATTTAGATATTTTAGATGAAGAAGGAAACAAATTAGGTATAAAATTAAGACAAGATGTTCATAGAGATGGAGACTGGCATAAAGTTGCATTTATATTTGTTGTAAATGATAAAGGTGAAATTATTTTACAAAAAAGAAGTAAAGAAAAAGAGTCTAATCCTAATAAATGGACAGCTTCAGCTTCTGGACATTTATCAGCAGGAGATACAGATATAGAAGGTGCTATACGTGAATTGGAAGAAGAAATAGGAATAAAAGTATCAGAAAATGAACTGAAATATTTATTTACTGTTAAAGAACAACATTTTAAAGAAGATAGAAAAATAAGTCATATTTCAAATGTATATTTGCTATTTAAAAATATTGATATACAAGATTTGGTTCTACAGAAAGAAGAAGTATCAGAAGTTAAATATGTT
>CATOLW010000322.1 GCA_951800935.1 uncultured Clostridium sp. | reverse complement strand
TGTAACTGCTGAAGCAGATAGTAAATGGACTACAATTGTTCATATTCCACAAAAACCACAGTCAATATTACCGAAAACAGGTAAATAAAAAAGCTAGTAATTCCTTATAAATTTGCCCTTTAAAAATAAATATATAGGAGGATTTTTACTATGGAAATTACAAATGTCAAAATTTTTAAAGCAAAAAAGAGAGGACCAGTTTTAGCCTATGCTAATGTTATTTTAAGTGGTCAATTTATTATTAGAGGAATCACATTACTAGAAAATGAAAGAGGTAGATTTATTTCAATGCCTTCAAGAAGATTATATGATGAGGAAAGACAATATCGAGATATGTGCCATCCTTTAAATAGTAAAGTTCGAGAAGAACTTACAGAAGAAGTTTTTGCAGCTTATGACAAATTTGTAGCAAACGAAGAATAGAAATAAAGTGTTTTCCTTTTTGTATTGCCCTTCAATAATATTTTAAGGAAAGGACTTTATTTATGATTATAAATCAAAATTTAGAAAAAAATTTATTGAAATTACAACAAAATATAGACTTAATTATGAGAAATAATAGTCTAACAGATTTACAAATAGAAAGTTTTTTAATGAACTTTGAAAGAGCAAGATATAATATATTAGCTGAAATTAAGCTATATAACCAAAATGTAGAATTTGAGTACGAAAAAATTAAAACAATTGATAATGAATATAAGGCAGATTTTCATAATGGAATATTGAAAATATATGTTCCTGAAGTATTGCCATCATATAAAAGTTTAAAAAATCAAAAAACACATACACACAAAAGAATTTTATTAAATGTTGCTGAATGTACTAAAAAATTTAGTAATTTATTTGAAAATGAAATTTTTATCTATATCAAGATATTTGACAAAATAGTTGGTTGGGATGTCGATAATAAATACATAAAACCAATTGCAGATAGCTTGGTTATGAGTAAAATTATTCAAGATGATAATATGACAAAAATGTCTTATGCGGTAAAGGGTGAATTTTCTGAAACTCCACACACAGAAATTTATGTATGTGATAGTAAAAAAATCATTCCAAATTTAGAAAAAAACTGTATCAAAAAGTATCAAATTTTTGATAGTTTCTAATGTGGCAAAATTTGATAGGTAGCGAAACGAGCAAACCTTTGAAAATAAAGGATTAGAAAAAATCAATTTGATAGTTTTTTGAGTGGAGGTAAGTAGGCGATAGCGTATGCTATCGAATATCTTACCAACGGACAATTTATTGAAAAAATTTTTAAATTAATGGGAGGTGATTTTTTGAACTATTTTCCAAATCGGTGAGAATGAAATTGAATTAATAAAATTCATTGCTAAGTTTCAATATTTAAGTATGGCAGATAGTCAATACTTTTTTCCTTCTAGCAAATATTATTATAGAAATAGAGTCAATAATTTAATTGATAAGAATTTTATCAAGAAAGTAAAATCAAACTTGATGCTTGATGAAATAGGAATTGAATATTGTAGGCTATTTAACTTTGAATATAACAAAAGAAATAGAAATAAGAAATATTTATCTAGGTTATTACAACTTAGTAATCTAGG
>CATOLW010000321.1 GCA_951800935.1 uncultured Clostridium sp. | reverse complement strand
GTTGTACACCACGTGAAGGTAAAAGTTGGGTTTCTGCTAACATGGCAGCAGCTTTTGCCCAAATGGATAAACGAGTTTTGTTAGTAGATAGCGATATGAGAAAAGGAAGAGCACACAAAATATTTAAAGTAAACAATCAAGAAGGGCTTTCTAATTACTTATATGCTATGACAGAGGATAAAAAGAAAAATATTAAATTAGGAAAGAAATACCTTCAAGAAACCCGGAATACCAAACTTACATATTTTAACAAATGGAACGATACCACCAAATCCATCAGAATTATTAGAATCTGAAAAAATGAAAGAATTATTAGAAATATTTAAGAATATGTATGATATTATCATCATTGATGCACCACCTTGTAAACTAGTAACAGATAGTATTATTTTATCAACGATTGTAGATTCAAGCATATTAGTAGCCAGTTCAGAAAATACAAAAATGAAAGAGTTTAATGAAGTAAAAAAATCAATTCAAATGGTTGGTGGAGAAATTATAGGAGCTATTTTAAATAAGAAAAAACTAGTAGGAAAAACTTATCGCAAAGGCTATTATTATGGACATACAGAAACAAAGGAAATAGAAGAAATCCAAGAGACGCAAACAATATCAGTTGATGCTATCATTAAGCAAGCAACGAAAAACTTAAAAAAGAATGAAAAAGAAGAACAAGAAATAAGTGAAACCAAAGAAGTAGTACAAGACAAAGAAGAGAAGAATAATTATGAAGAAATAAAGAAATTTATGACAATACAATTAAAAGAGTTGCAAAAAAGCTATTATCAACTAGCAGAAGATGTGAAAAGCAATGAATATAAAGAAGCTTTTTTGAAAAAAATAGAAGAAGAAAAATTGAATAAAGAAAAAATAGAAAACATCTATAACGAAATGAAGGAAAACTTTGAACAAACGAGATTAAATACAAGTGAAATGATAAATGAAGTAATAAAAGAAACATTTGAACAAAACAAACTAAATACAAGCGAAATGATAAACAAAGTAATCAAACAAAATACAGAAGAACTACTAAAAGAAATCAAAAAAGGAGAAGATAGTGAGCAAGCAATGCAATTGCTATTAAATGAAAGAATTGCTCAAATGCAAGAAGAAACACAAAATTTAGTACAACAAGAAATTACTAAAATTAATTATACTAGACAAATGGAAGAAATGAATGAAATGCTAACAAATCTAAAGGACAGTTATTTAGAATTATCTAACAAAATGAAAAATAACGAAGTAAACGAAACAGCAAAAGAAGAAGTAACAGAAAATCCAGAAAAAACGAAAAAAATAATTGATTTTAGAGCATTTAAAAAACAAAAAAACAAAACCAAGAAAGTATATTCAATCGAAGAAGATATCTCATATGAAGATTTAGAACAATCAGCAGCTTATATTATACCACTTCAAAAAATAGAACGTTATGAAAAAACAATGTAAAATAAAAAGATAGTACTTGAAATTTGTACTATCTTTTTATATAATGAGCTAAGAATAATAAAAGAAAGGAAGGCATAGGTATGGCAGGAATAAAATTAGATTTAAAAAACACTAAAATTACAGAAA
>CATOLW010000320.1 GCA_951800935.1 uncultured Clostridium sp. | reverse complement strand
CCAACCACTTCCTCTGGCGGTTTAACTCACTATTTATATTATGGTAGTAAAGTTAATACCAACTATGAAGAAGGATTGAATGAAGGAACTCTTAATTTATCTAAATTAAGTCTATCTCCTTGGAAAAATATTGATAAAACTTCTAAAAAGAATGAATATTCAATTTTAAGGTTTGTGCAAAATGATAATAATGGAAATATTGTTTTAAATTATCAAGGGGAAAATTATAATGACAAAAACCATACAAATGAAATAATTGCATTGTCTGCTAAGGATAATGATCGTCTAAAGTTTAGTAAATTGTACATAGAAAAAACAGTAGATGTACGTGCTGATAGTATCGTTGAAGTTGGAGATCAATTAACTTATACTATTACAATAAAAAACAATAGTAATAGTAATTATACAAATGATATAAATGTAGTGGAAAACATTTCAAACTATGTAAAAGTAGATGAAATTGGCAGTGGCAGTCTCGTTGATGATACCATAAAATGGACAATTAAGAATTTAGGTAAAGGAAAAAGCGTTGAACTAAAGTATACTGTATCTGTTAAAGATAATTGTTATGGAAAAACCATTCAAAGTACAGGAAGAGTCGAAAATATTGCTTCATCTGTAGTAAAAAATGTAGTTGGTAATAATATAAAGAAAGAACAATCTAATAAAATACAAACAGCCTATAATAACTTGAAGACTAAGTATAATGGCAAGGAACTAATAAACGAAATATATAAACAGGCTTTAGGTGTTAATTTAAATTTTAATGATTTTAATATACAAGATTTAATAAAAAATACAAATGCAGAATCTCTTGCTTCTTCTACTTCGTCTTTAAATAAGTCTCATCGTTTTTATGAAGCTGTTTTCAATAAACATTGGAATGTACTGTCTACCCAAAATTATACTTATGGTAATACAACCGTTCCCACTCATGATTTGAAATATTGGAGAAGTTATACTTCTTCTGATCGAAGAGCAGATACTATATATGCTGAAAACTTTAAAACTGGAGACATTCTAGTTTATCAAAATTCAAATGACATAAAATATAACTATTCTAATAATACTCTTTCACAAGAGCAAATCACATACGAAAATGGAGAATATATTTATATATTTATTGAGGGAATAGGCTTTGTTGGAAAGAATTTAGGCAATGATGGTACAGCAGGAACAAAGGATGACAGAAATGAATTTAATGCAAAATATTACAATGATAATAAATTATCCGTATATTCTAATACTAATGAAAGTGATGAAACGCTATTAGAATATGCAAATTATCAAACCTTATTTGGAAAAGACTATTATGTGATATTAAGACCAACTTTATTAACAATTGAACCAAAATTAGAAATAACAACCATTCCAACTAAAACACAGTATATACAAAATTATGAAGATTTGAATTTAGATGGTGGATCTTTAACAGCAACTTATTTTAATGGCACAAGTAAATCAATAAGTTTAACAGACGAAAATGTAAAGGTAACTGGTTTTGATAATAGCAAACTGGGAGCAAATACATTAACAGTGGAATATGAAGGAAAGAAAACTTCGTTTGAAGTTCAGAT
>CATOLW010000319.1 GCA_951800935.1 uncultured Clostridium sp. | reverse complement strand
ATCGTAAAAAGTATTTTTCATAACATTCTAGTCTACATCACATAAAGAACCATACGAAGTGCTCTAAAGCCTTCACTCGAGAACGTCCTTTGCGACGCCGAGTTTGTTTTATAATCGGTACCAGATCCACCGCCTCTAGCATTAAAGGGATAACTACCAGCGAAAGTACTTTTTTCAGGTACACATTCTACATAATTCCCCTCTAAATCATAGATATTACAGACTTTGTCAGCAAGGTTCACTCCTGTTCTATTTCTTTCATCATGCACATGTCTCTCAGCCCTAAAAGTTTTTACATCATATGGATTTCCATTTCCATCTAGTTTATTATTAATATATTCCATGGTTGCATCCCACTGAATTCCTGAAATCGCTGCACTTTTTACATGATTATTGTTAATAAACAACTTCGCCACTGAATTGTCATTTTTATAGTAAGCAGCTGTCCACGCTGTCGCTCCCTTCTTGCTTTGAGGTCTATTATTCTCACCCTCACTAGCTTCATACCTTGCTATATAAAATCCCCCTTTAGGTAAGACAGAATTTCGTTCCGCTTGTTCATAAGCATTCGAAGTCTCGGCTCCTGGGTTAATGCCATTTGGCAAATATCCACCAGTAGTATAAGTCGTTCCCGACACACTGCTCATCTTAAAGGTTGTATTCCTTCGATAGGAACTTTCAGTAACTGGAACCCACACAAATTGATTTCCAGTATCATTTATATCATTTGCCACATCTGAGATAACTAATCCTTGTGATATGTCATCACATCCTGGCACAATCGCAAATCCCACTGGAATAATGGCAGTTCCATTTTTTTCGTATTCTTTGTTTTTTCCTTCTACAATGACTCCTACTTTTGCCATAGCTTTTGTTACCGTAATTGGTCCTTTTATGCTTTCTCTTGGATTTCCTGCATTATCAATTGTTAGCACATGTAAATAATAAGTTCCTGGCACTGTTGCATTTAATGTTATTTTTTCTGGACTTTTAGTAAATATTCCTTCTTTTGGATAACTAGCTGGATTGGTTCCAACACTAGAACTTTCTGTTGAATATTTCCATCTACATTGTTTAAAATTCACTTTACTTGTTCCTTTATCTGTTTGTGTTACTGTCGCTGTAATAGAAGTTTCGGTATCTGTACTTGTTTTACTAAAATTAACTGTTGCTTCATTTGGTAGTTCTCTATCTATTTTATCAATTTCCTTGCTTGCTGCTGCCCCTTCTTCGTCTAATGGATTAATTAATCTAGCATATATTGTTCCATTTTCTGTAAAAGTTATTTTTTCTGTATAATTTGTCCAGGTTACTCCATCTTTTGAATATTGTAATATGAATCCTTCTATATTTACTTTTGCTATAATTTCTACTGTTATGTTCTGATTCGTATATCCTTCTGGTACAAGTTTAAATTCTAAATCTGTTAGTTTTAAGTCTGGTGGTGGATTTTCTCCTCTTTTTCCTAATAATGTTACTTTTTCTTCTGTTATTTCATAAATATATCCTTCTATTGTCATTACCCAAATTTTTTCATCACTTTTTCTTTCTATAATTGCTCTTTCTAAGATTTCTTTTTCTACTG
>CATOLW010000318.1 GCA_951800935.1 uncultured Clostridium sp. | reverse complement strand
TGTACATTTTTTTAATTAGTCGAAAAGATTCAATTACTGGTAAGTCCCACCATAGTTGTGTTTTTTGTCCAAATACAGCTCCTATGTTTTGGTTATTTTTAATTCTTTTTTCGCTTGGTATGATTCCATCTACAATAACTTTTCCAGATGTAGGTGTTAATAGTCCTGTTAGCATTTTTATGGTAGTTGATTTTCCTGCTCCATTTTCTCCTATATAACCTACTAATTCTCCTTTTTCAATTTGAAAGTTAATTCCTTTTACAGCTTTAAATTCTTTGTATTTTGGCTTTAGTAGATTTTTTATATAACCTATCATTCCTTCTTCTTTTTCAATTGTTTTGTAGGTTTTTACTAAATCTTTAACTTCTATCATTGACATTTATTTTCTCCTAAATATTTTTCTTCCATTATTATAATTTTCCTCCTCACATTTATCTATGCTTTTTAATATATTCTATAAATAGATTCCAATCATATCTACTTAAATAGTGACATCCTTCTCGTAAATGATAGCCCATTTCTCCATCTAACAGTTTTGTATCTGAAATAGGATATTGTTCCAAATAGACTAGACCTTTTTTATCATATAATTCATACACAGGATTTGTCGCTACACCGACAAAGAAATTCAGATTTTGGATCTGCCCATATATCTTCACTAGCACTTGCTATATATAAATTTCTAGGTGCTATTAAAGATAATAAATAGTGTTGGTCAAATGGTAACATGTTCTCATTGTCTGAATATTTTTCATAATTACTACAAAACCAATAGGGAAATCTCTTTACAATACATTTTACTTGTTCTCCAACTTTTTCTCTACTTATAGCTGCTCCACTTGTCCCTGAATTATTTGATATTGTATATTTAAATCTTTCATCAAAGGCCCCCGTTAATAATGCCGTTTTTCCCAATCTAGAATGTCCTACAATAGCAACATTTTCTTTATCGATTTCATCCAAAGTTTCTATATAGTCCATTACATGCATTGCTGCCCATGACCATAATAATATTTTTCCAAACTTTCTTTGCTTTTCATCAATGGTAAAAAACTTACCTATCCCATTTGAAAAATCGTTATCATCTGAAGTAACATCTTCATAACAAAACGATATAACTGCAAAACCTTGATCGCAAATTTCTTCAACAGGAAGATATTTATTAGGAAATGAGTTGTGAAAACTAATGTATAGAAATACAGGACAGGGTGTATTTTTTTTAGGAATTGCTATATCTACTGGAAAAGAATATTTTTCTTCTTTATCCTGTAATGTTAATAATATTTTTTTAAAATTTACTGTTCCTCTGCAATATTTTTTAAGGTCTTCTTCTAGTAGTTTTACTGTAATGGATAAATGTTTTTCTGGAAAATAGCCATATTCTTCCTCTTGTAATATCTTTTTTATCTCAATTTTTCTTTTTTTCCAATCTTCTTTATTTTTTACCTCTTTTCCATTATTAAATTTCAAAAGTTCTGGTAATTGTCTTTTTTCTAAGTCCTCTTTTATCATATTAGCTCCTTTATTAAACTTTTCTTCTTATATCTATATATTTTGCAACTTCACAATTTTTTAGTTCAAATTCACCTAA
>CATOLW010000317.1 GCA_951800935.1 uncultured Clostridium sp. | reverse complement strand
TCTAGCATAAAAATATAAAAAAAACAAGGAATTAATCTTCCTTGTCTTCGTTTAATAAATCTACTAGTTCTTCTTTGGTCATTTTTTCATAACCTTCAACTTCTTGTTCTTTTGCCATGTCTTGTAATTCTTCTAAAGTTAAATCTTCTAGGCTAACTTCTTTGATTTCTGTTTCTTTAGTTTCTTCCTCTGGCATTTTTCCATGTTCTACTAAATAATCAATTTGTTCTTTAGTAATTGTTTCATATTCTAATAATGTATTAGCAATTAATTCTAGTAAATCTTTATTTTCTTTTATTATTTTTTTAGTTAATTGATATTGTTTATCAATTATTTTTCTAACTTCAGCGTCGATTTCGTCGGCTACTTTAGTTGAGAAGTTTTGTTGTTTATTATAATCTCTTCCTAAGAATACGCTTGAACTTTGATGTTCGAATTGAACTGGACCTAAGTCACTCATTCCATATTCTGTAACCATTGCTCTTGCAATTTTTGTTGCTTGTTGGAAGTCGTTTGATGCTCCTGTTGTAATTTCATTAAACATTAATTCTTCAGCAACCCTACCTGCAAGTAATCCGCTGATTGTTTGTAATAATTCGTTTTTAGTTGAGAAATAAGTTTCTTCTTTTGAAAGCATTAAGTTATAACCACCTGCTGCTCCTCTTGGAATTATTGTTATTTTTTGAACGTCATTAGCACCTTCAAGTTTTAAACCTACAACAGCATGACCTGCTTCGTGATAAGCAACTGTTTTTCTTTCTTTTTCTGTATATTTTTTAGATTTTTTAGCAGGACCCATAAGTACTCTATCGTGAGCCTCATCGATTTCTGCCATTGTTATTTCTGTTTTGTTTCTTCTTACAGCAAGTAAAGCGGCTTCGTTAAGTAAATTTTCTAAATCTGCACCACTAAATCCAACTGTTCTTTTAGCAATATTTTTCATTGTTACGCTTTTTGCAAATGTTTTTCCTTCAGCGTGAACATTTAAAATTTCTTCTCTTCCTTTTACATCTGGAACATTAACTGTAATTTGTCTATCAAATCTTCCAGGTCTTAAAAGAGCGGGATCTAAAACATCTGGTCTATTAGTTGCAGCAATAATGATGATTCCTTCATTTGCTCCAAAACCATCCATTTCAGTTAACAATTGGTTTAATGTTTGTTCTCTTTCATCGTGTCCACCACCTAAACCAGCGCCTCTTTGTCTACCAACAGCATCGATTTCATCGATAAATATTAAACATGGAGCACTTTGTTTTGCTTGTTTGAACATGTCTCTTACTCTTGATGCACCAACACCTACGAATAATTCAACAAATTCTGAACCACTAATGAAATAGAATGGTACATTGGCTTCTCCAGCAACTGCTTTAGCAAGTAATGTTTTTCCGGTACCTGGAGGCCCTACTAATAAAACTCCTTTTGGTATTCTTGCACCCATTTTTTGGAATTTTTTAGGACTTTTTAAGAAATCTATTAACTCTGTTACTTCTTCTTTTTCTTCTGTTAATCCAGCAACATCTTTAAATGTTACTTTTGTTTCTCCACCACTTAATCTGGCTTTTGATCTACCAAAATCCATTGATTTGTTA
>CATOLW010000316.1 GCA_951800935.1 uncultured Clostridium sp. | reverse complement strand
CCTTTTCTTTGTTTTTAGCAGAAGTTCTAATAATTGCTCCATTTCCTGGGCTCAAAGTTTGTTTGACTAATTTAATTAATCTTTCTTGTTCTTTTTTGTCTTCTATTTTTTGTGAAATAGTTACAATATCCGTATTAGGAAGCAAAGCAATATATTTTCCTGGTAAATTAATGTGAGTTGATACTCTTGCTCCTTTTTTCTCATTACTATCTTTTTTTACTTGTATAAGCAATTTTTGATTTGGTTTTATAACTTTCCCAATTTCTATTTTTTCATCTAATACTTCTTTTGTTTCATCTATTTTAGGTAAAATATCTTTTAAATGGATAAAACTATTCTTTTCCGTTCCAATATCAACAAATGCTGATTGCATTCCAGGGATAATATCTTTTACCATTCCGATATATATGTTTCCTTCTCTTCTTCTATGTTCTTCCTCTTCTTCATAATATTCTATTAATTTTTCATCTTCCATTAAAGCGATTTGCTTTCCGCCTTTTTTAGTTTGTACTATAATTTCTGTCATTTTTTAGTCCCCTTTTAATTAAATTTATTCATGGCTATGTCAATTCCATTTTTTATCACTTCGATTACTGCTTCTTTAGCTAAGTCTGTTCCTTTTTCCAGTTTTTCCTTTTCTTCTTCTGGAATAGTACCAATTACATATTCGATTAAGTCTTCCTTTTGTGTTGGTGCTCCAATTCCTACTCTTATACGCTTGAAGTTTACTGTATTTAGTTCATGTACAACTGACTTCATTCCATTATGTGTTCCTGGTCCTCCTACTTTTCTTAGTTTGATAGTTCCTGGTTCTATATCAATATCATCATAAATAACAATAATTTGGTCGGTCTGCATTTTATAAAATTGGAGGATTTCTTTTATGCTTTCTCCACTTAAATTCATAAAAGTTTGTGGTTTTAGTAGAATTACTTTTTCTCCTTCTATCATTCCTGTTCCATATAATCCTTTGAATTTGTTTTTGGTAACTTCTATTTCAAATTGTTTGGCTAATTTATTAATGGTATCAAATCCCATGTTATGTCTTGTATTGCTATAGTCTTTTTCTGGATTTCCTAGTCCTATTATGATATACATTGTTTTGTCTGTCCTCCTTCTATTTTATCTTTTCTATGCAATTAGCTATATTATAACAGATAATGAATTTTATTACAATTATTCTCTAACAAAAAAAGCACTTCAAAAAGTGCTTTTTTTAACCTCTATCAATTATTCAGCTGCTGATTCCTCTGTTTCTGGAGCTTCATAAGCTTCTAAAATAGCTTTTTGAATTTTCTCTCTAGTTTCAGCATTGATTGGATGAGCTATATCTTTGAATTCTCCGTTTGGAGTTTTTCTGCTTGGCATAGCTATGAATAATCCATTTTGGCTTTCGATAACTTTAATGTCGTGTACTGCGAATTCGTTATCGAATGTTACAGAAGCAACAGCTTTCATTCTGTTTTCTGAATTTACTTTTCTTAAACGTACATCTGTGATTTGCATTCTAAATGCACCTACCTTCCTTAAGTTTTAATATTATTTTGTACATATTGTTCGTATCTTATGTACAATTATAATATTCTTCATAAAA
>CATOLW010000315.1 GCA_951800935.1 uncultured Clostridium sp. | reverse complement strand
TCAAATAGAGAAATTTTGTCAATGCCACATTTTTTCTCTTTAATCCCTTTCCAACTTTCTTCTGTATTTTTTCCAATTGGAGTAATAGCTCCTAATCCTGTAATTACAACTCTTTTTTCCATTTTTATATTCCTTTCTATTGATTTTCTTTGTGTTTCATGTTATTATGTTAATATATACTATAATAATCCTATGGAGGTATGTACATGAATAATTTTTTTGAAAGAGCAATTGCTCTCCGGAATCAATATATAATAGAGAATGATCCTCTAAAAGATTTCAAAATAGAAATTTTGTCGCAAATAATAGCACAATTTTTTCGTTTCGAAAAGATTCCGTATTGTTTTTCCTTTTTTTCATTCTCTTTTCCCTTGACAGGAAATAATCTATCTCCTGTCATAGCAGAAATATTGTCTTCCTTATCCTTAAAATATGATTTTCCTATTATTCGAGAAGAATACAATAGTTCAGCAAGTCACTATTTTGTTTCCTTTTCGGAAACAAAAACATAGTAACTAAGTTGTCTTTATTCTTTTTTTAAAGAATGAAGACTTCTTTTTTTCACATAAGCATACCACCATCAATATGTATCACTTGCCCTGTAATATAAGAACTATCTTCAGAAGCTAAAAACTTCACAACATTTGCTACATCTTGGGGATTTCCCATTCGTCTAAGTGGAATACTCTTAGCAATCTCTTCTTTTACCTCTTCTTTTAAAACCTCTGTCATGCTTGTTTCAATAAAACCAGGAGCTACTGCATTTACTAAAATCCCTCTAGAAGCAACCTCTTTTGCCAAGCTTTTTGTAAATCCAATCATTCCAGCCTTTGAAGCAGCATAATTTGTCTGACCTGCATTACCGAGAAATACCTACTACAGAAGAAACATTAATAATTCTACCAGAACGAGCCTTTAACATATAACCAATCACATTTTTTGTAACATTAAAAGTTCCCACCAAATTAACATCAATTACCTGTTCAAAATCTTCTTTTTTCATTCTCATCAACAACATATCTCTTGTAATACCAGCATTATTTACTAGTACATCAATTTTCTCAAACTTCTCTATAACTTGCTTTACAAATCGTTCACAATCTTCGAATTTTGAAACATCCCCTTTAATTGCAAAACATTTTACTTGGTACTGTTCAATTTCTTTTCTTACACTTTCTAATTCTTCTCCTTCTTTTCGATAATTTAAAGCAATATCATACCCTTCTTTTGAAAGTACAAGAGCAATTTCTCTTCCAATTCCTCTTGTTGCTCCTGTAATTAAAGCCACTTTACTCATGTTCTTAAACGCCTCCTTTATATTTTTGAAACATTCCCAACATTGTTAACGTTTCCAACATCCCCATTTTATCCCGGAACCAGTGGGGAAATTATAATTTTTTTAATGTTTCTACATTATTAATATTGAAAATAGTAATTTCTTTTTGTGTTTTCATTCTTTTTACAAATCCTGCTAGTGTTTTTCCGAGGTCCTATTTCCATAAATGTGTCGATTCCCATTTCTAACATGGTTTCTAAACTTTTTGAAAATTGAACAGGGCTGACTATATGTTTTACTAATATTTCTTTTATATTGTCTTCTTTCCTATATAATTTCCCGTCTAAATT
>CATOLW010000314.1 GCA_951800935.1 uncultured Clostridium sp. | reverse complement strand
TTTTGAAAAATTAAACTAATTATATAAAATAAAAAAAGGTAATAGAATCTCTATTACCTTTTATCTTTTTAGGAATGTTTTTTTGAAATAAAAATAATTAATAGAAATTGCTAAATTGGTAAAAATAGTAAAAAGAATACTTGAAAAGTATTCTTTTTTGTTATAGAATAACCTTGTATGAAAATATGAAAAAATTATAAATAAAAAATTTATAAAACAAAGTCTTTGCACAAAAAAATATGCAAAGCAAAATTAAAAGGAGGATATTTTTATGAGTAAAAAAACAGTAAGAGATATCGATGTAAAAGGAAAGAAAGTATTGGTTAGATGTGATTTTAATGTTCCATATGATGAAAACAGAAGAATTACAGATAACAGAAGAATTGTTGCAGCATTACCAACTATCCAATATTTACTTGAAAATGATTGCAAAGTTATTCTTTGCTCACACTTAGGAAGACCAAAGGGAGAAGTAAAACCTGAATATTCAATGAATATAGTTGCAGAAGAATTATCAAGATTATTAGGAAAAGAAGTAAAACTTGCTAAAGATGTTGTAGGACCAGATGCTAAAGAATTAGCTTCAAACTTACAATCAGGAGAAGTTATGCTTCTTGAAAATGTTAGATATGAAGCTGGAGAAGAAAAAAATGATGAAAATTTATCAAAAGAATTTGCTTCAATGGCTGAAATCTTTGTAAATGATGCTTTTGGTACAGCACATAGAGCTCATAGCTCAACAACAGGTGTTGCTAGTTTTTTACCAGCAGTATCAGGATTTTTAATTGAAAAAGAATTAAAGTTCTTAGGATCTGCTTTAGAGAATCCTGAAAGACCATTCATGGCAATTTTAGGTGGAAAGAAAGTATCAGATAAAATAGGTGTTATAAATGCATTATTAGAAAAAGTAGATGTTTTAATGATTGGTGGAGCTATGGCATACACATTCTTTAAATCAATGGGATATGAAGTTGGAAATTCAATTTGTGAATTAGATAAATTAGAGTTAGCAAAAGAGCTTATGGAAAAAGCAAAAACTAAAGGTGTAAAATTCATGTTACCAGTAGATACAAAAGTTGGTAAAGAATTTTCAGCAGACACAGAAAGTAAAACAGTTAAATATACAGAAATTCCAGATGGTTGGGAAGGATTTGATATAGGTCAAGAAACAATAGAAATGTATTCAAAAGAATTACAAAATGCAAAAACAGTAATTTGGAATGGACCAGTTGGATTATTTGAATTTGATCAATTTGCAATCGGAACAAATAGTATTGCAAAAGCATTAGCTGATGTAGATTGTATAAAAATAATTGGTGGAGGAGATTCAGCAGCAGCAGTTGAAAAAGCAGGTCTAGCTGAGAAGTTTACACATATTTCAACAGGTGGTGGAGCATCACTAGAATTCTTAGAAGGTAAAAAGCTACCAGGAATTGAGGCATTACAAGATAAATAGGAGGATTAAATTTATGAGAAGAAAAGTAATTGCAGGAAATTGGAAAATGAATATGCTTCCTAACGAAGCTATCGAATATATTCAAGCTTTTGAACCAATGGTTAAGGAATCTAAAGCTGAAATTATTTTATGTGTACCATACACAGATTTATTTTATTGTTTAATGAATGCACAAGGAACTAAT
>CATOLW010000313.1 GCA_951800935.1 uncultured Clostridium sp. | reverse complement strand
CTTTTTTTTATTTATTACTACATTTTAAACCTTTTTAAACTTTGCACAAAATATAAATTTTTAGCAATAATAACTAAATTTTATACATTTTTCAATTAAACTGTATTTTAAACTAATTTAATAACAATACCAGAGAGAGTAAGGGAGTGAAAAAGGCAAAGTAATCCCATAAAACAAAAATTACTTTGCTTTAAACAATACCGTCGGTCGATCGGTCGTTCAATGTTAGTAAAGTTCAAACATTCCAGTTTGATACAACATAGTCTAATTTAGACAACACAAGTTAATCCATGTCATAAGTTGTAAATCCTCTTTAACTTTCCACCCCAAATTCTTTATATATTGCAGGTTTTCGATTTGTATGAGTTCCTGCTGACGCACAGCTTATATTACTAACATATAAGCAATACGAGGCGACTCTCTGCATGGGCTCGTCCACACCCCATAACCTTATTTTTTAGGTGTCAGTTACTTTGCATTTTCTCCACCCACTTAACTTAAATTTAAGTCATATTTAATTGTAATTGAATAAAAAATAGAGAGTACAATTCAATGCACTCTCTAAGCAAAATTCTCTTAAATACTTTATAGTTTATTTCAATTCGTTTAAATTCTTTTAAGTTTTTTTAAGTTTTGTATTGACATTTCTACAAAATTTCGTTAAACTATATATATCGAAGGTAGTTGTTTTGAAGAATACCTTCAGAATATTTGCCTTTCGAGTAGCGGTCGAAAGGTTTATTTTTTTATCTCTTATTCAATTGAAATTATAATATATTAAATAAAATGAAATGTCAACGATTTTTGCTGACATTTTTCTTTTCGTTTTCCACAGATATTTTATTTCCCTACAAAAAACTACATTTTAGGTGAAAAAATTTTTCTTTCCTTTCATTAGGACGAATATATTTTTCTGCAGCAATAAATACTCTACCGCATTGTAACGAGATTTATATTAAAATGTACTGCTATCGCTTATATGGTCTAGCTTATAAGCAAGTCCACTAGGGGGACACCCCTCCTTCGCTCGTACCTCGCTCACCCCCGTTTTATTAGAGAAAGAAATAAAGTTATATACCTTAAATAAAAAAATGCCTTAAAATTGATTCTCAAACGAATAAAATTGTATTTTATATATCTGCAGAACAAAAAAAGAATAAAAAAATAAAATTTGACATATAATAAATTTGGTGTTATAATAATTTTAGCAATGAAACGTAACCGATTCATGCTGACACCAGATATGTGAGTGATGACACATATCTATTTTTTTTGTAAAAAAACAGAGCAGGTGATGAAACTGCTCTGAACTGATAAATCAGTTTTTGCTGTTGGTGTCTTGGTATTTCTTTAATTCTTCTTCCAATTTTTCAATTTTCTGAAGTAAAATCCATACCAATAAATAACCGATTCATGTACTCTGACACCCCCTTTCTTCAAGGGATTACCCTACAAAGTAGGGTTGGTGCTAGTATATATTAAGATGGACATTTTGTCCATATATTACTGCCTACTTATCTTCTTCTTCTCTATTAGCCATTGCATATTCAATACAATTTAGTATTAGGGTATTCATTGAAATATTGTGTTTATTTGAATAACTTGCTATATCTTGATGTAATTCTTCTGGTAATCTTAAAGTAAATT
>CATOLW010000312.1 GCA_951800935.1 uncultured Clostridium sp. | reverse complement strand
CTAATTTCTTTGTTTTTTTCAGCATTTACTACTCTACCAATTTGATAAGCTTTTTTCCCTATATGCTCTACTTTGGCTTTAAATTCCTTTTTTCTTCTTGCCATTCCTTCTTAACCTCTTTTTTTCTACAATTAACGTCTATTAGCTCTTTCTCTTTCCTTACTATCTAATATTTTCTTTCTTAAGCGGATAGATTCTGGTGTAACTTCTACTAATTCATCATCTTGAATAAACTCAATAGCTTTTTCTAAAGACATTTGAATTGGTGGTACTAAACGAAGGGCATCATCTGAACCAGAAGCTCTTGTGTTAGTTAAGTGCTTTTCTTTACATACATTAATTGCTAAATCTTCTCCTCTGGAATTAAGACCTACAATCATTCCTTCATATACTTCAACACCTGGTCCAATAAACAATTCTCCTTTGTCTTGTGCATTATATAATCCATATGTTACAGATTTTCCATTTTCAAAAGCTACTATTGTTCCTCTTACTCTGGCTTGAATATCACCTTTAAATGGTTGGTAAGAATCAAAAATATGATTCATCGTTCCTTCTCCCTTGGTATCTGTTAAAAATTCAGTACGATATCCAATTAAGCCTCTTGCTGGAATTTTAAATTCTATTTTAGTGTGTCCTGTTTCCGCTGGCTCCATGTTTACCATTTCGGCTTTTCTTCTTCCTAATTTTTCAATTACATTTCCTACACAATCATCTGGAACATTTACTACTAAACTTTCAATTGGTTCTGACTTGACACCATCTATTTCTTTAATAATAACTTTTGGTCTTGATACTAATAGTTCAAATCCTTCTCTTCTCATGGTTTCAATTAATACAGATAAATGCAACTCTCCTCTTCCAGACACTTCAAAAGAATCTGGTGTATCTGTTTCTTTTACTCGTAAAGATACATTTCTTTCTAATTCTTTAAATAATCTGTCTCTTATATGTCTTGATGTAATAAATTGTCCTTCTTTTCCTGCAAATGGTCCATTGTTTACACTAAATGTCATAGAAACCGTTGGCTCATCAATATCTACAAATGGGATTTTTTCTGGATGGTTAAAATCACAAATGGTATCTCCTATGTTGATATCTGGAAGTCCTGCAAGTTCTATGATGTCTCCTGCTTTTCCTTCTTCTACTTCTACTTTGTTTAATCCGAACATGAGTATAGACTTTTGCAATTCTTCCTTGTGTAACTTTATCTTCTTTTCCACAAATCGATACTGGCATACCTGTTTTGATGGTTCCTCTTTCTACTCTACCAACTGCAATTCTTCCTACATAATCATCATAATCTATGTTAGATACTAACATTTGTGCTGGTCCTTCTTCATCACAATTAGGTGCTTGAATTGTATTTATCATGGTTTCAAATAAGCAACTTAAATCCTCAGTTTGGTCATTTAAATCCATTTTAGCAATTCCATTTTTAGCAGAAGCATAGACAACTGGAAAGTCTAATTGCTCATCTGTAGCATCTAATTCAATAAATAATTCAATTACTTGATCCACTACTTTTTCAGGGGTCGCCCCTGGTCTATCAATTTTATTAATAACTACAATTGGTTTTAATCCTAGTCCTAACGATTTTTTCAAAACTTCTCTGGTTTGTGGCATGGCACCTTCAAAGGCATCAACTAATAGCAA
>CATOLW010000311.1 GCA_951800935.1 uncultured Clostridium sp. | reverse complement strand
TTGCACAGCTAATGCAGTTGCTTCTGATTTTAGTTCAATTTCTTTTGCTGAGCTATTAAAACCATAAGATAAAAAAGCAATGATTGATACAAATATAAACAATACAACAATTGCTACTGCAATGTCAACTATTGTATATCCTTTTTCACTTTTTAGCTTCATAAAGGTATTTCCTTTCCCTTTTAAATTCCATAATTGGTAATATATAGGACTAGATTTAACATTAAAATATTGAAAGTTCCTAAGAAAAATCCAATACTTAATTTGTTTGCCATTTGTTCTTCTGTTTTTTTTATTTTTTTTCTTCTGTCTTTCATTTTACCAATTAACATATAAAAGAAAATGGCTAGTAAGGTAAAAATAATGCTATTGAGTGTAATGTATTCTCCTGTAAAAATGGTCATGGTTATTATCATTAATAATATCCCTGTTACATAACTATTTTTTGCATATTTCTTTAAAGTTATTGTGTCTAATAATAAAACAATTATGTAAAAAATCAAATATATACCATATCTATAAATACTAGTGTGCTCTACTATGCATAGATATACCATATACATAATAGATATTGCAATTCCATAAACAGATACAAATTTGTCTATCTTTCTATTTTCTTTGTCAATTCCTACTAGTAAAACAATAAATGTCAAGTATAGAACAATGAAACAAAATTCTGAAATAGTAATTACATTTAATGTTTCAAAATTAAATTTCATAAGACAGGCAATTGCTAAAAATAAACTACCAGATAAGATTTCCAAAATAAAATATCTTGGTCTTATTTTTTCTTTGCAATATCTACATCTTCCTCTGAGGAAAATATAACTAATAATAGGAAATAAGTCTAAAAAACCTAATTTATGATTACAATTAGGACAGTAGGAATGTGTATGGGTAATATCTTGTCTTTTGGGAATTCTATATACTGCTAACGTATAGAAACTTCCAAATAGACTTCCGAATAATAAATATTAGTGCATAAAATATTAGATTCATTTTCTTCCTCTTTTTTTAGCTTATTTTAATTTTAGCCATACACACGTTGTGTGCGTATGGCTATTTTTATTTGTTTTGTATTGATTAGTCAGCTACTTTAATTGGTGTAACTTCCCAAACTTTTTTTGTTTCATTGTATGTTACTGTTCCTGTTGCTGTTTCAAAATCAGCTGCTGGTGTTACAGATATACTAACTGATGCATCTTCTGAATATTCAGTAGCAGTTTGGTCAGCAACTGTAATTGTATATCCTTTAACAGTTCCAATATTTGCTGTCATTTTTGCTGTTGTATCAAATGCATCTTTAGCCATAGCATTAGCCATTTGAGCATTTAATTCCATGTTAATTCTTTCCATAACTTCTGCTTTAGCTGATGCTGTTTGAGATTCAGTAGCTTTTGTTAAGATACCGTTATCTCCTGTAAGCATAGCAATTGATACTCCTGCTAAAATTAATAATACAATAATTGTGATTACTAAAGCGATTAATGTAATACCGTTTTGTTTTTTCATCATGTTTCTTTTCCTCCTTTTCTTTTGATTAATAAAATAATATATTCCTTATATGAATTGGTATCCATATAACGTTAATAACTTAAAAATTATTTGGTTCCTTTATCCTGGAAAAATTGTCCTCCAGAAGTTGTTGTATTTTCTTGTGATTG
>CATOLW010000310.1 GCA_951800935.1 uncultured Clostridium sp. | reverse complement strand
TTATAGATTATAAAAATAATTATGGAGGTCTTAGAATATGTTGATAATTAAAAAAAAGTTAAAATTGAAAAAAGCATTGTTGGCGTGTATATGCTTTTTTAGTATATGTATGTTATGGAAACCATTTGAGGTCAATGCTGCTTCTAAAAGCAATGAATCTGTTAGTAGTTTTATTTTTACAACCCCGCGTGGGCAGACTGCATCTGTTAGAGCGCTTGCGATAATAACAGAAGACTATACTACGAGTGGTTCTAATAGTACATTTTCATACAGGGATTGTTTTCTATGTTACAATCGGGCATACAGTGCTAGTGTACCAGAAGTATCAAGAGGAAATGGAGTTCATAAAACTAGTGCAACAGGAACCATAGTAAAAAGTTTTAGCACATGGAATAAAGGTTCATACTTATGGGATTCGAGTACTTATCCATATGGAGGAGGTGCGTATAATACGACAACTGTTACATATGCAAAAAGTACGTCGTATGTATCGGGATTTCCATATACAGTGTACTGCTCAGGAACTTTAGTTCCAACAAAGGCAGGTAGTGTATACGTCTCATTAAATACAAATTAGAAAAAGAGGTGAAATTATTATGAAGAAAAAAATTATGTCTATTTTAGGAATATTGAGCTTGATTGTTGTATTATCGATGACTGCAATAGCAGAGAGAGATGTAGTATCCAAAAGTAAATCATGGGGTGAAAGTATTCAAGAATATGTAGTAAATCCAATTGGAGAAAACACAGCAGTTTTAAAGAGCTTAAAAAAAGTAGAAGAAAATAATAAAGTGATTTTGCCGCAAATTGAAATAGAACAAGCAAAAGCATTTTATGTAGTTGCAGGTTATGAGGAAAAAGAAGCATTAGATTTGGCAGTGTCGTATGTTAAGGATATTAATACACTCTATCAGGAGGCTATAAAGAATGGATATTCAGTGACAGAAGAGGAAATTTTAAAGCATTTGGAAGAATTGAAAGAGGAATTTCAAATAGCTGAAAATAAAGAAGAAATTTTTGGTTTTATAAACTCCTTCGAGAGCGAAGAAGAATATTGGGCGTTTCAATTCGAAATGTTTAAAAAAGATTTACCAATACAGAAATATGTAGCGGCAAAAGAAAAAAGTTTTATGAATGAAAAGCTTCCGAATCATTTAAAAATTAAGAGCTATAGTCAGCAGGAATACGCCGAAAAAGTACTAGAGATACAAGAAGAGTGGAACATAGAATTTGAGAGCATGAAGAAGGAGGCTGAGAGTTGTTATAGTTACATAATTGAATAAATGGGAATATTAAGGACTACCGCACTGAGTAATATTGGAGCGGTAGCTCCTTTTCCGAGTGTAGATTGAAAAATAGTAGGAATTAGAGTTAAAGAGATTATATTTCAATGAGAAGGAGATAGAATGGATGTATGAACAGGACTATTTAATGAATATAAACAGTGAAATTATTCGAACAATAGTAAAATTGGTTTTTGACAAAGATATCAGAGATCCTATAGATGTGTTAGAGAAAGAACTAAAAAGTGAAGATAAAAAAATACTTGAAAATATATATGACCAAATAGATTTGGAAGAAATAAATAAAATCGAGGAAAAAATTTGGATGGATGTCAAAAATGGAGAGAAACGAGCTTTGGAGAGGGCATTGTTGTTATATATAT
>CATOLW010000309.1 GCA_951800935.1 uncultured Clostridium sp. | reverse complement strand
CAGTAAAAAACAAATTGTTCAATTAGAAGATGATTCATACTTTAAAGATTTAATTGAATCAATCAAAACTTATTTAATTGAATATCCAAAAAAGAAAAACTTTCCACCAAGTGTATACAAAGCAGCTTATGGATTAGTTGAATTTGCAACCAATCAATTTGAAGAAAATACAAAAAAGATAGAAGAATTAATTAGACAAAGAGAACAAAATATAGCACAAGCAGGACAATTAAAAGAATTATTAGAAGCAACACAAATAGAAACTAGAGAAAAAGATTGGAAAGATAAAGTAAAAAAAGCAGAAAATGTATTCTCAGAAGATATGATAGAAACTTTAAACATTGTAGGAAAAACAAAAGAAACGCAAGAAGACGATTACCAAGATGCTATTAAATTATTAAATGCAAGAATTAATAATTTAGAAACAAACTTACATATTGAAATTGACATGGAAAGAATTGAAGATAGATCAAAAGCACTAAGCTACATAGGAATTGAAATAGCAGATGCTTTAAAATCAATCCCTACACCAATCGAAGAACCAGAAGCAACCATAGTACCAGAACAAACCCAACAAATAGAAGCTGTACCTGAAGTAGAACAACAACAAGTACAATATGTTGAAGAAACAACATTCCAAGCAAAACCAAGCTTATGGGAAAGAATTAAAAATAGTAAATTTGTAAGAGCGGTAAAAGCTATCACAAAAATTAGAATTGTACTAGATTATTCAGATGCTCTTCCAGAAGGTAGAGGAGAAAATAATTAAAAAAAGAAATTGGCAAAAAGCCAATTTCTTTTTTTAATAAGGAGATAAAAACGTATGGAATATATAGATGTATTAGATGAAAAAGGAAATTTAACAGGAAAAATTGAAACAAGAGAAGAAATTCATAAAAAAGGATATTGACATAGAGCCATTAATGTTTTTATTATTAATAAAAACAATCAATTATTAGTACAAAAAAGAGCTGCGAATAAAAAGAAACATCCTAATTTATGGGATTATTCGTGTGCTGGACATTTAAGTGCAGGTGATAGTAGTGTTTTAGGTGCAATGAGAGAAATTGAAGAAGAATTAGGGGTAAAAGTAGACGAAAAAAATATGAAATTAATAGATTGTTTATTAAAATCTTATTGTCCAAAACCAGGGTTCTTTGAAAATGAATTTCAGGATATCTATTTATGCCAAGAGGAAATCAAAATGGAAAAAATAACATTACAATTAGAAGAAGTATCAGATGTCAAATATATAGACTTTGAAGAATATAAACAAAAAATTCTAGCAGAAGATAAAACATTTGTAAATCGAAAGAAAACACATAAAGAGGTAATAGAAAAGATTGAGAAAATAATAAAGGAAAGATAGAATATAAAATCCCTATTAAGAAGTATTTCTAATAGGGAATTTGACTTTTCAAAGAAAATATAGTATAATCAAAAACAGTGATTAGCAACAACCACTAGTTGCTAAAAGATGAGATTTTATTATTAAGTAAAAAATGTATGAAGAGAAAAAATAAAGTAAATAATAATAGTGATACGGATTAATTAAGATTTAACCTATGCTAAAAAAGAGAGAAAAAATAGGCATAGAAATTATAGATAAAGAAAAACGCGTCATATCATTGGAAACAAAATATGAGGTGTTGTTTATCTGTTATTTATTAATAAAATCAAAGGAAAAAA
>CATOLW010000308.1 GCA_951800935.1 uncultured Clostridium sp. | reverse complement strand
CATTTTTAGGTCCTTCTATTAACAAATTTGCTAATTTTTCATAAGCATCATTGATAATTTCTTTAATATCAATTAATCTTGCTTCTGGGTTAATTTCATTTGTCTCCTTATTAGGAAAATATAAGCTAACAATTGTCTGTCTTACTTGTTCTTCTGCTATTTCTTCTTGTGGTATATATTCTTCTACTATTGTTTCTTGTTCTTCCTTGTCTTTAAAATATTGAATGGCAAAATATCCTCCTATTAATATCATCACTAATATTAGAAAAAAAATGATTCCTATCTTTTTATTTTTCATGGGGATCCTCCTTATACTTTTTATTTATTATTTATCTTATTTTGTGTTTGTCCTTTTTAGAACCATCCTTTATCAATTATTTAAAATTTCATTTAAATCAGCAGAACATATTGTTCTTTTTGCGTGATTTTGTATTTTTCTCTTTTTTTATTTTAATTAATTTCAAGCTTTTTACTATATTTTTTACCTAAGTTTTGTTTTTGTTAACTAATATTTTCCATTTGACAAAAAGCCGTTTTCCGTATACAATGAGAATGATTACCTAAGATTTCTATCAGTAAAGAAAGGAAGTTTTCACTATGAAAAATATAGATAATATGACCAATCTTTTACACGTTGGCCTAGATGTTGGTTCAACAACCGTAAAAATTATTGTCATGGATACAAATATGAATACAATTTATCAAGATTATCAAAGACATTTCTCAGATACTAAAAATACCGTTTGTAATGTATTAGAAGATTT
Organism: uncultured Clostridium sp.; assembly: GCA_951800935.1. The sequence continues at coordinate 925 of CATOLW010000308.1, read as the reverse complement.
ATTAATAAAATACCCAACAAATTCTTTTACTTTAGCGCTTACAGGTTCAGGTGCTATGTCAGCTAGCAAGTTTTTAGGTGTTAATTTTATTCAAGAAGTAGTTTCTTGTAAACGTTCCGTTGAAAAATATATCCCTAAAACAGATGTTGTAATTGAACTTGGCGGTGAAGATGCTAAGATTATTTATTTTGACCAATCTATTGAACAACGTATGAACCGGTACTTGTGCAGGTCGGAACAGGTGCTTTTTTGGACCAAATGGCATCTCTTTTACATACGGATACAACAGGTTTAAACGAATTAGCTAAAAGCTATTCTACCATTTATCCTATTGCTTCTCGTTGTGGTGTTTTTGCTAAAACTGATATTCAACCTTTAATTAATGAAGGTGCTGCTAAAGAAGACATTGCAGCCTCCATTTTTCAAGCTGTTGTCAATCAAACTATCAGTGGACTTGCTTGTGGAAGACCAATTCGTGGAAATGTAGCGTTTTTAGGTGGTCCTTTAAATTATTTATCCGAATTAAGAACTAGATTTATTGAAACATTAAATCTAAAAGAAGACGAAATTATTGTACCAAAAGAAGCGCACCTTTTAGTTGCAAAAGGTGCTGCCCTAGATTCTATACATTCTGATGTGATTACTACTGACCAATTACATCAAAAAATAGAAAATTTAAAGAATTCTCATGATGATACCACACATCCTTTAAAACCTTTATTTAAAGATAAAGAAGATTACCAAATTTTCAAAGAAAGACATGATAAAACAAAAGTAGAAAAAGCTTCTTTGGAAAATTATGAAGGAAATTGTTTTCTTGGAATTGATGCTGGTTCTACTACTACAAAATTAGTTTTAATTGATAACGATGGAAAATTATTATATTCTCTTTATGGAAGTAATGAAGGAAATCCATTAAAAAGTG
>CATOLW010000307.1 GCA_951800935.1 uncultured Clostridium sp. | reverse complement strand
ATTTTGTTGTAATTTCAATAAATTTTTTTCTAAATTTTGATTTATAATCATAAATAAAGTCCTTTCCTTAAAATATTATTGAAGGGCAATACAAAAAGGAAAACACTTTATTTCTATTCTTCGTTTTCGATAAATTCGTCATAAGCTGCAAAAACTGCATCTGTAAGTTCTTCTCGAACTTTGCTATTTAAAGGATGGCACATATCACGATATTGTCTTTCCTCATTTACTAATTTTCTTGATGGCATTGAGATAAATCTGCCTCTTTCATTTTCTAATAATGTGATTCCTCTAATAATAAACTTTTCACTTAAAATAACATTAGCATACGCTAAAACTGGTCCTCTCTTTTTTGCTCTAAAAATTTTAACATTTGTAATTTTCATAATAAAAATCCTCCTATAAATTTATTTTTGAAGGGCAAATTTATAGTAAATTACTAACTTTTCTATTTACCTGTTTTAGGCAAAATTTCTTCGTGTTTTTCTTGTGGTATATGCGTAATTGTAGTCCATTTGCTGTTAGCTTCAGCAGTTACACCATAGTAAACACCTACTGTCTTTGTATGATTAGTAAAAGTATCATTTTCTTTTAAAGTGTCAAATGATTTACATTGCATTGTTGGACTTGTACTTTCTTTAAATCCTTTTTCTACTTTTCCAAAATCATACATTGTTTCAGTAATATATTCGTCCTCTGCAAGTTCTATTGTTGTAAAGTCTAAATCGTAGTTTTCTTTTGTACTTAGATTATCTCTAAATAAGATATAATCTTCTGACTTATTTGTTTTATAATACACATTGTAAGTCAAGTCTTGATTCCAAGTACCGGTTGTCATTGTCTCTAATTTAATGTAATCAGTAGGAATATAATCATACCATTTAAAGTTTTCTAAGTATATATTGGAATTGTTTGCAACATTAGAAAAAGTATAATTAACCTTTTCACCTGGCTTTATTTCAATAGTTCCTTCCTTGTCAACGTCAACAGTAATGTCTGTTGGTTCATTTTCAATAGTTTTTTCAATAATTTCTTCATGATTTACAATTTCAAATTCGTTCTTTTCTTCGTTTAAAATATAGTATTCAGAAGAAGTTTCCAATTCCTTTGCATAGTATTTTCCTTTATATAGATAATCAGTAATGGCAATTCCGATTTTTGTCTGTAACAATTTCTTGTACTAATTTATCATTTATATCATAAATACCAAATTTTACACTTTCAAGTTTTTTATTATTATCTTTCTTATCAACTTTTGTTATTTGTAACTTTCCTTTAATTTTTTGGTTTTCAAATGTTACATTGGTTATTTGATTTTCTTCTAAAGTAATTGTTTTTTCTTCTGTATTTAATACATATTCATCTTTTGTTTCTAATTCTACTAATTTTAAAGTTTCAAAGTCTCTAACAGGATATCTTTGTGTAAGTGCTTCACCATCTTGGTTAGTTACAATTGTTTCTAGCAAATTATTATCTTTGTCATATACACCAAATTTAACACCTTCTAATTTTACTTCGTTATTTTCTTTGTCTACCTTTATAACTTTGATTTGTCCCTTTTTCAATTCATTTTCAATTGTCACTTCTGTTGTTTTTTCCCATTCTACTTTTATATCTGTATTTTCTGCCAAATTGTACCATTTATTGGTATTTTTTTCTATCAATGAATAATCGGCAACTCTGATATTTTCTAAATAAATCATTCCG
>CATOLW010000306.1 GCA_951800935.1 uncultured Clostridium sp. | reverse complement strand
TAAAAAACTAACACCTAAAAAAGTAGAAGTAATGAATAAAGACAATGATGTACTAATTAGAATGACCTTCAAAAAAGTAGATTTAAAAGCAGAATTTAAAGATAGTTATTTTGAACTAGAAGAAAATATGAAAACTGCAAAAACAGAAAATACTACCCAAACAGTAGGCAAAGTAAATGAAGATACATATCCAATGTATGTTCCAGAAAATACCAAACTTACAAATAAAGATACAGTTAATGTAGATGGAAGTCAAAGAGTAATTATGACCTTTGAAGGCGACAATCCATTTATGTTCGTTCAACAAACTGCTGAAGTATCAGATGATCTAGCAATAGTTTCAGTATATGGTGAACCTTTCCAATTAGCCACAAGTGTAGCAGCCGTATCAGATAACATGATTAGTTGGGTTTCAAACGGAATCGAATACTATGTAGTGGCTGACAATATGAGCAGAACAGATTTAATGAGTGTAGCCAACTCAGTAACCTCAATGCCAGTAAGCAAATAAACTTTAAATTTTTCCTTAAATGTGTTATAATGGTAGCCAGGTGATAGTATGACAAACAAAAAAAACACAGACAAAAAAGAAATTAACAAAAAATCAAAGACAAAAATTAAAAACGCACAAGAAACAAAAACAGAAACACAAACACAAACACAAAACAATGAAATGGTTAAATTATTAAAAATAGTATTAATAGTTACAGGTATTATGCTAGTGTTCTATGGTATTACATTATTAGTAACTAAAAAAAGTGAAGAAGTTTTAGAAAATAAAGAAACAAAAGAGCAAACTCAGAAGACAGAAATTCAATATAAAAATATAATGATAGGAACAATGCTAAATCATGGTGGAACATATTATGTTTTAATTGAAGAAAAAGATGACAACCGTATTACTGAATATGATTCGCTTATTACAACAATAGAATCAAGCGAAGATGCTCCAAGAATATATAAAGCCAACTTAACTGATTCTTTCAATAAAACTTATTTAGGAAAAGAAGAAAATTATTATGTAGAAAACCTAAATGAATTTAAAGTGACAGGAACTACATTGGTAAAAGTAAAAGATGGAAGAATAGAAGTGGCAAAAGATACATACGATTCAATTAAAAACACATTAAAGGAAATTGCTTAAAAAGATACACGGTATCTTTTTTTTATTAAAAACAAAAAATAAAGAAACAAAGACTATGTATATATGATATACTAAAAAAAGAAAAGGATGATAGTATGGCAAGAAAGACAGAAAAAGAAACAAGAGAAAAATTACAAAAACTATCAAAAGTTATAGGTGATAAAAACGAACCAAAAAGCCAAGCAAAACCAACTAAACAAAAAAAACGAAAATATAAGTTACACTTTTCAATAACTGAAGTAGTCATATTAATGATTATCACAATGATCACAACTCTTATATTAGGAGGTACATTCACCTCAAAATTTTCTAGCAGTAATGGAGAAAAAGTAGAGAAAGAATTACAGGATTTTATAAATAACTATCAATATATAATAGATAATTATAATGGTGATATAGATAAAGAAGAATTATTGGATGCTGCCCTTGATGGTATGCTTGAACAATTAGATCCTAATTCTATATTTATAGATTCAAATGAAAACCAAAATTTTAACATCCAATTAGAAGGAAGTTATCAAGGCCTAGGAATAGAAGTCTATAATGATAAAGACAGTAATATAATTATAAAC
>CATOLW010000305.1 GCA_951800935.1 uncultured Clostridium sp. | reverse complement strand
AGATAGCTATTTTTTCTTTTTTAGTATTTATGATATTTTTGACAACAAATGTAATGTCTTTTCCATAGGATTTTCTAGCGACGATATCTCCTTTTTTTATTTTGTTCAAATTTATCACCTCTTAAAATTTGGCTATTATATTCTATGTCAAATTTTGTCGTTTGGTGATTTCATTTGATAGAAAAAGATTAGGAATTTTTTGTTCCTAATCTTTCCTTTTATTAATGTTTAAAATGTCTCATTTTAGTAAATACCATAGCAATTCCATATTCATTACATTTATCAATAGAGTCTTGGTCTTTAATCGAACCTCCTGGTTGGATAATTGCTTTAATTCCAGCTTTATGAGCTTCTTCTACACAATCTGAGAATGGGAAGAAGGCATCTGATGCTAAAACAGCTCCTTTTGTAATTCCTTTTTCTATTAATTCTTCTCCATGTTCAACTGCTTGTTTGGTTGCCCAAATTCTGTTTACTTGTCCTGGTCCAATTCCAATGGATTGCTTTGCTTTTCCAATAGCTATTCCATTTGATTTTACGTATTTTACAATTTTCCAAGTAAATAGTAAGTCTTCCATTTGTTCTGGTGTTGGCTTAGTATTGGTTACTACTTCATATTCATCTAGTAGTTTTGCGTCAATTGTTTGAACAATTGCTCCTCCATTGATTTTTTTAATATCATAAGCTGTTTCTTTTTGTTTTGTACGAATGGCTGGAAGTTCTAATATTCTTACATTTTTCTTTTTCTTTAATATTTCTAATGCTTCTGATTCAAAAGAAGGTGCTACAATTACTTCTAAAAAGATTTCTTTCATTTCACTTGCCATTTTAACATTTACTTCTTCATTTGTAACTACAATTCCTCCAAAGATAGAAGTTTTATCTGCTTTAAAAGCTTTTTGCCAAGCTTCATAAATATCTTTGCTACTTCCTACTCCACATGGATTTCCATGTTTACAAGCAACAACAGTTGGTTCTTCAAATTCTTTTAATAATTCTAGGGCTCCATTGGTATCATTAATGTTGTTAAATGATAGTTCTTTTCCATTTAATTGTTTAGCTGTTGTTAATGAACCTTCACATTTTCCAATTTCTTTATATAAAGCTGCTTTTTGATGTGGGTTTTCTCCATATCTCATTTCTTGTACTTTTTCATAAGTCAATGTTAATTTTTCTGGCAAACTTTCATCTTTTCTTTGCTCTTTGATATAATTTGCTATCATGGCGTCATAATTTGCTGTATGTTCAAACACTGCTTGCATTAATCTAAATTTAGTTTCTATTGACACTTGTTTGTTTTCTTCTAATTCTTTTAGTACTACTTCATAGTCTTCTGGATTGGTAATAACAGTTACATCTTGATAGTTTTTAGCAGCACTACGAAGCATAGTAGGTCCACCAATATCAATATTTTCCACACATTCTTCTAATGTTACACCGTCTTTTAAAATTGTTTGCTTAAATGGATATAAATTTACAACCACAAAATCGATCGTGTCTATTTTTAATTCTTCTAATTGTTTTCTATGTTCTTGCTTATCTCTTCTAGCAAGTATTCCTGCATGTACAATTGGATGTAATGTTTTTACTCTTCCATCTAAACATTCTGGAAATCCTGTTAACTCAGATATTTCCATTACCTTTACACCCTCTTCTTTTAATTTCTTGTAAGTTCCGCCAGTTGATACAATTTCAACTCCTTGTTTTTCTAGTCTCTTAGCAAATTCTACA
>CATOLW010000304.1 GCA_951800935.1 uncultured Clostridium sp. | reverse complement strand
GTACTTTCTAATACTTTTAGTGATGATCCTTTGATGATTGGAATGTCATCTCCTGGAAAGTCGTATTCGCTAAGTAAGTCTCTTACTTCCATTTCAACTAATTCTAATAGTTCTGGATCGTCTACCATGTCACATTTATTTAAGTATACAACAATGTATTTTACACCAACTTGTCTTGCAAGTAAGATGTGCTCTCTTGTTTGTGGCATTGGCCCATCTGCTGCTGATACTACTAATACAGCTCCATCCATTTGTGCAGCTCCTGTAATCATGTTTTTAACATAGTCTGCGTGTCCTGGACAGTCAACGTGTGCATAGTGTCTTGCTTCTGTTTCATATTCAACGTGTGCTGTATTAATTGTGATTCCTCTTGCTTGTTCTTCTGGTGCACCGTCAATTTTGTCGTATGCTTCATATTGTGCTTTTCCTAATAATGATAAGTATTTTGTAATAGCTGCTGTTGTTGTTGTTTTTCCATGGTCTACGTGACCAATTGTTCCAATGTTAACGTGTGGTTTTGTTCTTTCAAATTTTGCTTTTGCCATTTAAAATTTCCTCCTTTTTATTAGTTTTTAGAAGTTTCGTTCCGCAAACTAATTTTTATTTAATAAAATTTAATAACTTTTTTGTATTAGCATTTTATAATATTTTTCCTAAAAAATCAAGTGTTTTACTTTTATTTTTAAATTCTCTTTAAAATATGCAAAATCTACAATTTAAGTTAAATTTTAGTCTTTTTTAGTTCTTGAAGCTACAATTCCTTAAAAAACTGATTTTGGTACTTCTTCATAGTGTGATGGTTCCATTGTATAGGTTCCTCTTCCTTGTGTTTTAGAACGTAAATCTGTTGCATATCCAAACATTTCAGATAATGGTACAAATGAATGAATTTCTTGCATTCCATCATTTCCGTCCATACCTTCCATTCTTCCACGTCTAGAATTTACATCTCCAATAACATCTCCCATGTATTCTTCTGGAACGGTTATTTCTACTTTCATAATTGGTTCTAGTATAACTGCTTTTGCTTGTTTACAACCTTCTTTAAATGCCATTGATGCTGCAATTTTGAAGGCCATTTCTGATGAGTCAACTTCGTGATAAGAACCATCTACTAATGTAACTTTAAAGTCAATAACTGGATACCCAGCTAAAATACCACTTTCTGCTGCTTCTCTCATACCTTGTTCAATTGGTTTAATGTATTCTTTTGGAACAGCTCCTCCTACAATTTTACTTTCAAATTCTATTCCTGTTCCTGGTTCTAATGGTTCCATTTCAAACCAAACATCTCCATATTGTCCCTTTCCTCCAGATTGACGAATGAATTTACCTTGTACTTTTACTTTATTGCGTATGGTTTCTTTGTATGCAACTTGTGGTTTTCCTACATTACATTCTACTTTAAATTCTCTTTTTAATCTATCTAGAATAATGTCTAAGTGTAATTCTCCCATTCCTGCTATAATAGTTTGCCCCGTTTCATGGTTTGTATAAGCTTTAAAGGTTGGATCTTCTTCTGCTAGTTTTCCTAAAGCTATTCCTAATTTTTCTTGTGCTACTTTATCCTTTGGCTCAATTGCTACATCGATAACTGGCTCTGGGAATTCCATAGATTCTAATATAACAGGATGATTCATATCACATAAGGTATCTCCTGTTGTTACTTCTTTAATACCAACTGCTGCTGCTATATCTCCTGCATATACCTTGTCTATGTCTTCTCTATGGT
>CATOLW010000303.1 GCA_951800935.1 uncultured Clostridium sp. | reverse complement strand
TGGCATATTTTCTCCTTTCAAATTTGTTTTTATTCTAATTTATTTTAGTTCTAAAAAATCTTTTACTATCTTACGGCAAAAAATGAAATTTGTCAAGCAAATTTCATTAATCTTTTATTAAGTCTTTTGCGCCTTTCATATAGTCTATTCCTGAAAAAATAGTAGCAATAGTTTGCAGAATCATTAAAATTGTTACCATTGAGTTTAAAGCAAAATCCCATCCATGCAAGGTCCCTGTAAAACATGCAGCAAAACTATGTAAGTCAATAAAAGCTAAGATAATTGCTATCATTTGTGTTACCGTTTTTAATTTTCCCCAAATTGAAGCTGCAATTACTTTTCCGCCTTTTTCTACAGCAATTAGTCGATAACCTGATACTAGAAATTCCCTTGCTAATACAATAATTGGTATCCAAGCTGGTAATTTTGTCATCTCTACTAACATAATCATAGCTGCTAATACTAATATTTTATCTGCTAATGGATCCAAGAATTTTCCAAAAGTTGTTACTTGATTGTTTTTTCTAGCTAAATAGCCATCTAATTTGTCTGTTATGGATGCTATTACAAATATAAGGTCTACTAGCCAATAAGTAATTGGTATTCCCAAAAATTCTTCTTTTATCCCTAGAAAAGGAATGATTACCATAATTGGTACTAATATAATTCTAAATATTGTTAATTTATTTGGTAAATTCATTTTGTCTTATCCTTTCTTTTTTATTTTAACATTTCAATTGCTTTTTGTAATTGGGTATCATCCTTTTCTTCTAATGATAATTGATTTTTTACCTTATCTGGTAATTCTACTTTTTCATCTGGTTCAATCCCTATTTTGTTAATTTCTGTTTTATTTGGTGTTAAATATTTTTCAGAAGTTATTTTTAATCCGCTTCCATCTGCTAATGTTAATACTTGTTGAATCACGCCTTTTCCATATGTGTTGGTTCCACAAATTTTAGCTTTTCCTAAATCTTTTAAAGCTCCTGCTAATATTTCAGATGAACTTGCTGTATTTTCATTCGTTAAAATGACAATTGGTAAATTTATGATTGGGTCCTTTTCCGACTTTTTGATTTCTTCTTTATCATTTTTGTCCACTTCATATAATAGCACAGAACCTTTATCCGTCATATAATCTGCTATTTCTAGGGCTTCATCTACAATTCCTCCCCCATTGTTTCTTAGATCAATGATTAAAGATTTGATTCCTTGTTTTTGTAATTCTTCATATTTTCCTTTAAAATCAGTGGCTGTTCCCTCGTCAAAAGAAGAAAATTCGATATAGCCTATTTGATTTTGTAAAACTTTTCCTTCTACAGGATTTACTTTTATACTTTCTCTTTTTAATTCGAATGTTTTGCTTTCTGTTCCTCTTAAGATTTCAAGTTCTACAGTTGTTCCTTCTTCTCCTTTTATTTTATTTGAAACAACAGACATATCATCCCCTGTATAATTTACACCATCTACTGATACAATTAGGTCTCCTGGTAAAATTCCTGCTTTTTCCGCTGGGCTATTTTTAATAGGAGCTAAGATTTGTACTTTGTTACTTTCTGTATTTTTTACCATATAAATACCAATTCCAACAAAGTTTCCCATTGTATCTTCTAGGTAGTCTTTCATTTCTTCTTTTGATATGTACTCTGTATATGGATCATCCAGACCTTCTATATAGCCTTTAATCATACCTTCTTTTAATTTTTCTTCATCTACATCTCCCAGATAATATTGATCGATA
>CATOLW010000302.1 GCA_951800935.1 uncultured Clostridium sp. | reverse complement strand
AACATTGCTGGAGGGAGGTTAAAATATGGCATTGGATAAAATAGTAATAGGGGCTAGAGTTAGAAAAATTAGAGAAGAATTTTTTGAAGAATCAAGAGACAAGTTTTCTAAACGATGCAATTTGACAGAAAGACACGTTGGACAAATAGAAAGACGGCGATTTTTTAGTTAGTTTAAATGCACTTGATTGCATTTATTCAGCAACTGGCATAAGTATAGACTATATTTTATATGGAAAAGGTGAAAATAATAAACTGAAAATAAAAGACACTTTGCATGATATAATTGAAAGAGGAGATAAAGAAGAATTACAAATGTATTATAAATGTATTACTACAATAAAAAGCTATGTAACAAAAAAAGAAAAAAATGATTGATAGTAGTTTGAAAATTGCTATCTTTTATGTTATAGTATAGAAAATATCAATAAGAAATGGAGCAAGAAAATGAACTTTAAAACAGACTTAGCAGAAAAAAATCAAAAATTATTACAAGAAATTGGATATAAAATTGAAAATCGAGAATATTCACTTGAAGAAATTAAAACCTGTGAATCTTATATTGCTAATCATATTATGAGTCAAAGTAGCAAAAACAATAATATTGCAAAAGAAACAATAAAATTTAATGATTTAATTAACATTTTAGTAAAAAATGAAAATTAATAAATAATTTGGAAGTGATTGAAATGACAGAGAAAGAATTGAAAGTTTTTGCTATCAATTTTATAGAATTAAAAGAAAAACAAAATGAAAATTATATTAGATATTCTTATTATGAATTAAAAGTAAAAAACAATCTTAATGAGAATGAAATTGACCAAGTATTAAGAATAAGTCGAGATTACTTTGAAAACAACGGTTATAAAGTTTATTTTACTAATGCAGAATTTGAATATGAAAATGCTAAAAGGAAAGTAGAATCAAATGAGTTAATGATAGCAATAAAAAATAAAAAAACTAATCAATAGTTATTATATAATTGAGGTAGAAGGGAAAATAATAATGTTTGAAACATTACTTGTAGATTTTGCACTACTGGTAGCACTATTAATTATGTTTATGATATATGTAGGACCATTTATTTTGTTTTTTTCAAGTATAATATTTGTATTAACGAGAAAGTCAATATATATAAGTTCGAAAATTTTGATAGTTATAATTATTTTAGTTATCACTTTTTTATTATTTATAACATTGATAAAATTTATTGATAAACCAAGTAAAGATTATTCTAAAATGAAACAAATAAATGATAGCAAAAGTATTATAGGCTTGTCAAAAGAAGAAGTTGAGAACAAATTAGGAAAACCAGGAAAAATAGAAAAATCACAAAATATTTATTTATATGATGCAGGAACCTTATATAGAGAGGTTACATTTATAAATCGTTATGGATTATGGGTAAAAACTTATTATTATGCACTATTTGTTTATTTTGATGAAAATGATATTGTAGAATCAACTAGCCTTAAAGAATCATTAGAATTTTATGTACCATAATATAAAAAGATGGAAATATTATGAAATTCGACAAATTACGCAAAATATGGTATAATTAAAGTAGCTTTTATGAGATATACAAAAGAAAAGGAAGGTGATTTATATGGAAAAGAAAAAAATGAAAATATGGAAGAAAATTTTAATTATAATTTCAATTCTAGTTGTAATATTTATCATTATAACGGCTAGAAAAATGATAATCATTAAAAATTTACAGAGTAACATAGAAAAATATAGAAATGCAGAAAACTATT
>CATOLW010000301.1 GCA_951800935.1 uncultured Clostridium sp. | reverse complement strand
CGAGCAATATAGTGGGTGCGGACTACTTTGGTAGCTTGAACAGCTACTATTGTAACGCCGGCAATCCAGGCTTTTGTCCGTTAGTTTGTCTAAAATCTGGAGTCCAGTTGGAGAAAGTATCAGATGGTGTATATGCAATAAAATCATAACTGATATCGGGTTTGTCAATATCAGTGTGTAAATTTTTTTTAAATATTTTATAAAAAGATGCAGGATACGTAATACTGTGTCTTTTTTTCATTGTATAGGAAAAATCAATTTTTCCTATACAACAAAAACACATTCCACAGAAAATTCTTGCAGAATTTTCGCGGACGAACAAAGACGCGACATGTAAGTAAGTTAAAAGGTCAAAATATTTTAATAATGTCGCTTTTGTTCTGCTATAGGAAAAATTAATTTTTCCTATAACACCAAGCGTTGTACACAATTTTACTTTCGTAAAATTGGCACACGAATAAAAACATATTATAGTTTTGTTCTTCATGTTAATCTTATAAGAGCCTAAGTATACCAATTAAGATAAGTAACAATCCAGAAATAAAAGACCAAATCGTATCAGGTAAAGAGTTTAACTGGTGAAGTTTTTTTCCAAGAAAATTTCCCAAACTCAAAAAAGCAAATTGAAAAGTAGCAATAAGCAAAGGAAAAAGAAGCCTATTTATTTCAATCATACTACCACCTATACCAATACAAAGACAATCTAATGAAAGAGCAAAAGCTAGAAAAAAAGCTTCTTTACTATCAATAGAATTAGAAGAATCGAAATCGGAGGAAGTAGGATTTTTTATAATTTGAATCGTAATTCCTAAAAAATCGATAAAAAAGCTATATATTTTTTCATTTTTATAATTCATCCATGCAGAATGTGGATTGTTAGGAGCATTTTTGTCGTTGTGAATTGCCTGAAAACAGACAAAAATCCCCATACTCATTAAAATTATATTTCCAATTAAATTTGTAATAAAAGCAGGAAAAATATGTTTAAATAAATTACCAAACCAAACAGAGAATAGAGAGATAGAAAAAGAAATTACAAATAAAACTACTTTTCCAAGAAGAGAGATTTTTGTATTTTTTATACCATATGTAATTCCAATTCCAAGAGAATCGATACTGCTAGAAATAGCTAGAATGAAAGAACTAATCAACATAAAACACCTCCTAAAATATCATATGTCGAAAATCCCCATTGGTTCCGGGGGTAAATGGGGAAATATTTGTTACTATCGAAAAGTTTTTTCTAAAAAAATGACAAAGAAGGAAGGATTTATGTAAAATGCGTCGAATAATATAACTATGTACATTTATTTGAAAAAAATGGAAAGAAAGTGAGGAAAAAATGCAACGATATAGTGATGAAATCATAGACGAAATAAGACAAAACAATGATATTGTAGATATCATATCACAATATGTGCATTTAAAAAGGAGTGGAAGAAATTATTTTGGGTTATGTCCCTTTCACAATGAGAAGTCACCTTCTTTTTCTGTCTCACCAGACAAGCAAATATTTCATTGTTTTGGATGTGGAGTAGGAGGAAATGTATTTACCTTTTTAACAAAAATAGAAGGAATTAATTTTATAGAAGCTGTTCAAAATCTAGCGCAAAGATCTAACATACAATTGCCTACTTTAGAAGGAAACAAAGACGCAGGAAGAGAATTATTAAAATCGAAAGTCTATAAAGTAAACGAATTTGCAAGCAATTATTATCATCAAAATTTATATAAACAAGAATCAAAAATGGCACAAGAATACATCAAAAG
>CATOLW010000300.1 GCA_951800935.1 uncultured Clostridium sp. | reverse complement strand
TGGAATAAGTGCAAAAACTGGTAATTATAGACCAGAGTTTGAAAGATTAAAAAATGATATTAAAGCTAAAAAGATAAATACTATTGTTGCTCTAAAACTAGACAGAATAACAAGAAGTATATGTGACTGGGAAAAACTAATAACTTTTTTAGATGACAATAATGCTTATCTTGATTGTGCTAATGATGAAATAAATACTACAACTGCAAATGGTAAAATGATTTCAAGACTTTTAATGAGTGTAAGTCAAAATGAAATTGAAAGAACTAGCGAAAGAACAAAAGTAGGACTAGCTGGAGCAATAAAATCAGGACATATTCCTCACGTTGCCCCATTAGGTTATAAGCACGAAGATAAAAGGCTAGTAATAGATTATTCTACTAAAGATATTGTAGTTAGAATATTTGATTTATATTATAATGGCTATTCTTATCAGAAAATAAGCAATCTATTTAACGAAGAAAAAGTATTAGAAAAAGATAACTGGAGAGATTCAACTATACAAACTATTCTTGAAAATGAAATATATAAAGGCGATTTTGTTCACGGAAAAAGAACAAAACATCCAACTTATTATGAAGATGTAGTAGAGCCTATTATCTCAAAAGAAATGTGGTCAGACTGTCAAGTGCAGAAAAAGAAAAATTCTAGGAGCTACCAGAGAACACTAACATATTTATACTTACAGAAATTGAAGTGTCCTAAATGTAATAGAATATTAGGAGGAAAAGCAACTACAAAGAAAAATGGCAATGCTTACTTCTACTACTATTGTAATGATTGTAAAATTGAATTTAAAGAAAAAGTTATAAATGATTATTTCAATCAATTCATTAGCGAATTAGTAGAATATGACTCTGTTGTAAATCAATTCTTCTTGCCTATGATAAAGCAAAAATTTGACGAGCCTAAAGAACAATTAGAAAAAGAAATAAAAGAACAAAATAATAAACTTGAAAGAATTAAAAAAGCCTATATCAATGGAGTATTTGAACTAAAAGAATATAACGAAGAAAAGAAAATAGTTGAAAATGCAATAAGTGAACTAGAAAATAAAATAGAAACTACTGATTGCAAAGAAGAACTAAAATTCACACCGAAAGATATTTTATTAAAACGAGATATTGACTTTATCAATAAAGTAAAATTAGACAAAGAATACAAGGCAAGAACTAAAACTTGGAAAGATTATACAAGAACAGAACAAGCAGAACTTATAATGAAATATGTTGATGACATAGAACTTGCTTTAGTCGGTAATGAAGTAGTTGTAACACAAATAAACTTTAGAGACTCAATTTGTAAACCTTGTCAAGAATTATATGATAATGGTTATATAGATACAACAAAGCCTATGATATTAGGTAATGTACTAGGTAGTGTTAGATTTAGTAATTATTTGCCAGAGGAAGAAGTCGGCGAAATAATAATGAGATTAAGACAATATTATGATGTTCATTATACAGAGGCAACTTACTATGTAGATAAGCAAATGTTTTATTTCAACTTTGCTGAAGACAATAGTGCTATTGTTAGGGTGTTTCCTTTAGAGGATTATTATAAACTAGATCCAGATAATAAAATGGAAACTTATAGATTTGGAATACTCTACATCAATGAAGAAGATAAATTCCAAATGCAAGAAATAGATACAGCATTTGACTATATACCAGATGAAACAAACGATAGTGTAATCTATACAAAAGAGCCTATTCCTATTTCAGTAGGTGTAAAGCCAGTAAAATTCTGCGAAGAAAATGCAAAAGAAACAAA
>CATOLW010000299.1 GCA_951800935.1 uncultured Clostridium sp. | reverse complement strand
TGTAAATATAGGAAGGCATGATGAAAAACAAAAAAGACTAACTAGAATTATAGAAGCAGTAGAAAAACTAAAAGAAGAAAATAGAAAATGCAAAGTATTATTCATAGGAAGTGGACCAGATACGAAAAAATATAAAAAAATGGTCCAAGAAAAAGGCTTAGAGGATTATATTGAGTTTTTAGGGGCTAAAAAAAATCCATATCCATATCTTGCTACAAGTGATTGCCTATTAATGTCATCTGAATATGAGGGAAATCCAGTTGTTTTTATTGAAGCATTAATACTAGGAGTACCAATTATTACAACAGATATATCAGACAGTAAAGAGGAAATTGAAAATAAATATGGTCTAGTAACCTCCAAAAATGTAGAAGACATTTATTTGGCTATGAAAAAGTTTATAAAAGAAGGATATGAGATAAAAGAACAATTTAATCCAGAGAAATACAACCAAGAAATTATACAAGAATTAGAAAAAATACTAGAAAGAAAGGAAACATTATGCCAAAAATAAGTATTATAATCCCTGTATACCAAGCAGAAAAAACGTTAAAAAGATGTTTGGATTCGATACTACAACAAAGTTATACAGATTATGAAATAATCGTTGTAAATGATGGGTCAAGTGATAGGTCAGAAGAAATAATATTAGAATATGAAAAAATAACAAAGAAAATAAAATATATTTCTAAGGAAAATTCAGGAGTAGCAGATAGTCGAAACATAGGGATAAAAAATGCTACAGGAGATTATATTGTATTTGTAGATTCAGACGATTATGTAAAAAGTACAATATTTACAGACATAATAGGGTATATCGAACAAGGAATAGAATTGATTAAATGGAAAGGGATTCTAGTAAATGAAGTAGGAGAAGAAATTTCAAAAATAGAAGGTCCTACTTTTGAAAAAACAACAGGGGAAGATGGATTTAATAGGCTCTATGTAAAAGACAAATTTATAGATGCTTTGTGGGTATATGCTATAAAAAGGACAATTTTCACACAAAACAATTTAGAATTTACAACCAATACCTATCATGAAGACTTTGGATTGTTACCTCTTATTATAGTAAAGGCAAAAACAATGGTTTCCCTAGAAAAGTATAATTATTTATATGTACAAACACGGAAACAGTATTATGAGGGGAAATGATTATCAAAAAACGCTAAAAAAAGCAAAAGATAGTTTATTGCAATATGACAAAATAATACAAAAATTAGAGAATTATGATATCAGTAAGCAAACCAAAGAAAATGTAAAATTATTTTGTACTAATACAATACTATTGAAAATAGAGCAACTAAAAAAAGAAGACCAAAGAGAGTATATAGAGCAAATAAAAAAAAGAAAGATGATAAAAAATATAAAAATAAGAAACCTAAAACAATTCATAAAAAAAGTGTTATTATTAATAAACATTAAGTTATATTTGAAAATGAGGTAGAAAAATGCCAGAAGTAAGTGTGATAGTACCAGTTTATAATGTAAAGAAATATCTAGAAAAATGTTTGAAAAGCCTAGTAGAACAGACTTTGATAAATATAGAAATAATTGTTGTAAATGATGGCTCAACAGACAACTCAAAAGAAATAGTAGAAAAAATAAGAAAACAATTTCCAGATAAAATTGTATATGTAGAAAAAGAAAATGGTGGATTATCAGATGCAAGAAATTATGGGATTCCATATGCTAAGGGAGAATACATTGCTTTTTTTGATTCAGATGACTATGTGGAAAAAGATATGTATAAAAAAATGTATGAAATAGCCCAAAAAGAAA
>CATOLW010000298.1 GCA_951800935.1 uncultured Clostridium sp. | reverse complement strand
CTTGACAGATATCTGGAATAACGATAAAATAATTATGGAAATTAAGTATTACAATAAAGATAGTAGAACCTTGAAAAAAGAAAAACTTTGTTAGGAAAAAAGAGTATAAAATGTATACTATCTTTTTAAGTAGTGAATAATAACCAAAAGGAAAAGAGGTTTAAAGCAAGAATTAGAAGTAATAGTAGCTTACAAAAGAAATAGGAGGATTTTTATTGTGAAGAAAAAAGAAAAATTAAAAAAAGAAGGAAATTCTAACAAAGGTATAACTTTAATTGCATTAGTGATAACCATCATTGTGTTGTTAATCTTAGCAGGAATCAGTATTGCTATGCTAACAGGAGAAAATGGAATCTTAACGAAAGCAGATACGGCAACAAGGGAAACCGAAATAGCAGAGGCAAAAGAGCAAGCAAAATTGGATATAGCAGAATGGATAGCAGATCAGTTAGAAAAAGGAAACAGTGCGAATATAAGTGATAGTATCATACAAAGTATTTTAACAGGAAAAGAGTATGTAGGAAGTGCTGAAACAGATAAGTTCACAACGAAGAAGAAGGGATATGAAATACCGTATGCAGACTTATATAATCATTCAATTGTTTCTAAAACACCAACGATACCAGAAGGATTTTATGTGGTACCAGGATTAGACAAGGTAGAAGAGGGATTTGTCATATCAGATGTGCCAAATGATACAGGAGATGTCGGAAATCAGTTTGTATGGATACCTGTAACGAGTGAAAGTGAATATGTGAGAAATAAAACTTATAATACTCCAAATGCTTCTAAAAATGCAATTGATGATACAAATTATTTACCAACAGGAGTAGAAATACCAGAAGGGAAGACAGAAGGAGAAGTAGAAAAGGAAATGGTAGTAAAGGCAGGAGGATTTTATATAGGAAGATATGAAGCAGGGAAAGAAGGAATAGATACCTTAGTTTGTAAAAAAGGTGCCACTGTTTGGAATGAGATTTCACAAGAAGATGCCAAAGAAAAAGCCAAGACATTTAAGAATACTGTAAAAAGTGGATTGATAACAGGAATTCAGTGGGATGTCACAATGGCTTTTATCAGCAAAGAACCAAGAACAGATGGAGAAGGAAATGTTTATGATGTAACAACTCCTTCTAGTAACAGACATACAGGAGATTCAGCAACAACAGGACAAAATAAAGCAGATCAAGTATGTAATATTTATGATTTAGAGGGTAATCTTTGGGAATATAGTGCAGAAAAAATTACCTCTGCCAACCTTACGTTTATACTCAGGGGAGGCAGTGCAGACATTACCAATCGTCCAGCATCCCACCGTTACTACTTCAGTGGAATAAGCACCTACAATGGTACTTTCCGCCTGGTACTTTATGTGTAGCATGGAACACTATGAAAACTGGAGACTGTAAATATTTTTGTGTAAACTAGATTTTACCTTTTATGAATTTAAATAACAATTTTATTATAACATATATAGCAAAAGTTGTAAGTGTTTAGCTTATAATTTTTGCTTTTATATTCTTCCTTAGAATAAATTTCTTTACAAAAAAATAAGCATATGATACAATAGCAAACAACGAAATATAAATATATGTCGTTGTTATATAATAGAAAAAGTCTTTAGAAAGGGACGATTTGAATGATAAAATTCACAAAAATGCAAGGGCTAGGAAATGATTATGTCTATATAGATGCTATTCATCAAACCATAGAAAATGAATCATCACTAGCTCAATTTGTTAGTAATAGGCACTTTGGAATTGGTTCAGATGGACTAATATTAATCGA
>CATOLW010000297.1 GCA_951800935.1 uncultured Clostridium sp. | reverse complement strand
TATATAGTTGTTTTGTATGTTGGTACATTTGGCTTTTATGATTCTATTTTCTATGTTTTCTTGGCTTTTGGTGCATGCTAAAATATAATTTTTGGTATGCCCTTGGTAATAACCATTCTTTTCTTCTTCCCATAATATTTCTACTTCTTTTCCTAAATAACTTTTGTTATATTCTTTTTCGTTTTTTTCTGATAATTCTATTAGTTTTTGACTTCTTTCTTCCTTGATGTTCCCATCAATTTGTTCCTTCATTTCAGCAGCCTTTGTTCCTTTTCTTGGAGAATATTTGAATATGTGCATTTTATAAAATTTAATTTCTTTTAAGAAGTGATAGGTTTTTTCGAATTCTTCTTTACTTTCTCCGAGGAAATCCTACAATGATATCTGTTGTTAAAATAACATCCTGGTAATGCTTTCTTAATCTTTCTACAATCTCTTCAAATTGCTTGGTGGTATATCTTCGATTCATTCTTGCTAATGTACTATCACACCCACTTTGTAAAGATAGATGAAAATGATGACATATTTTTTCCAATTTTGATAGTCTTTCTACAAATACTTCTGTAATTAGTAATGGTTCAATAGAGCCTAAGCGAATTCTTTGAATCCCTTCTATTTTATTAATTTCTTCTAGTAAATCAATTAAGGTGTATCCTTCTTTAAAATCTTTTCCATACGAAGCAATGTGAATCCCTGTAATAATTACTTCTTTGATTCCCTTTTTTGCTATTTTTTCTATTTCTGTTATGATGTTTTCTGGTTTTCTACTTCTTACTCTCCCCCTACTATAAGGAATGATACAATAAGAGCAAAATCGATCACATCCATCTTGTACTTTGATAACTGCTCTTGTTTTTTCTGTATAAGTGATTTCTCCTAGTTCTACATATTCTTTTTGCTGCATAAGATTTTCTACTTTACTTTGTTTTTGATTTTGTTCTTCATATTTTTCTATTATTTCTACAATATCTCTTTTTTCATTATTTCCTAACACGAAATCAATTCCTTCTATGGTTTCTACTTCTTCTTTTGAAACCTGCACATAGCAACCACAAGCAACTACTATTGCTTCTTGATTTTGTTCTTTTACTCTTCTTAACATCTGTCTAGATTTTCTGTCTGACATATTAGTTACGGTACAAGTATTTACAATATAAATGTCTGCTTTTTTAGTAGTTTCTACTATTTCATATCCTTTTTGTAGAAATTTTTGTATCATACTATTGGTTTCATATTGATTTACTTTACATCCTAGTGTAATAAATGCTACTTTTTTCATTCTTTACCTTTCTAATGCATCTAAATTGTCTAATGCTTTTCCTGTTCCCAATGCTACACATGATACTGTATCTTGGGCTATCATAACATTGATTCCTAATTTTTCTTGTAATAATTTATCTAATCCATCTAATAGACATCCTCCACCTGTCATATAGATTCCTTTATCACTAATATCTGCTGCTAGTTCTGGTGGTGTTTTTTCTAATACAGAATGAACGGCATCTACTATCATCATAGCTGGTTCCATTAAAGCTTCTAACATTTCACTAGAATGAACAGTAATTGTTTTTGGTAAACCAGTTATTAAATCTCTTCCTCTAATATCCATTTCTTCGTCTTGTATTTTTGGATAAACACATCCAATATTTACTTTTAAATCTTCTGCTGTTCTTTCTCCTATCATAATATTATGTCTTTTTTTGATGTATTTTACAATGTATTCGTCAAATTTATCTCCTGCTACTTTTAAAGATGTATTAACTACAGAACCTCCTAAAGATATAACAGCAATATCTGCAGTTCCTCCTCCAA
>CATOLW010000296.1 GCA_951800935.1 uncultured Clostridium sp. | reverse complement strand
CTTATTATTAAATATCCCGAAACAATCGCAAGACTCTCTTGGATTCAAACTTCCGATTCTATTTGTACAATTCGTATCCGCATATACAACTTCTGTTGTACTTCCGTTTTGATATGTTTTCATTTTTACTTCACTCCCATCATTCTTTACATTATTATATACTGGTGTTTGTCCTCCTAAATAAGCTTGTACCATATTTAAAAATCTTTGCCACCCTAAATCTAAAGTTCTATGTGGACAGTATTTTCCACTTCTCATTTGATGTGTACCTACTCTTTCTATTCCCCAACTATGTTGTTTCAACAAATATGCCACGTATTCTGCTGCCAACCTTTCTGCCTGTTCAAATCTTTCTCCTCCAGATTTAGAGTAGCATATCTCAATATTTATTGTTTTTGCATTTCCAAAGCCTTTACGGCCATCTCCTGCTGCAAAGCAGGAACGATTAAAAGACAAACATTCTACTACTCTATAATTATCTATTACTACATGGAATGACACTTTTTCAGGTCTTCCTATCATGTATGAAGCTTCTGCCATTGCTGAGGCATCATTGTATGTATTATGCATTGTAATTCCTTCCATTTCTACTATATCGGGGCATTTAGTCATATATTTACTTTCAGGGCATTTTAACCTAGTTATCTGCATTGACTTCCCCTCCTTCATATTCGGTTTCAAAATCATTTTCTTGTATATTTTTTTCATATAATTCTTGTAAAAACTCTATGTTTTCTACTTCTATATTGTCTTTCACTTTCATTCCTCCTTGTTATTTAGCTTTTCTTTAATTTTTGGATGTATTGGTAATCCTAGTTCGGAACAATTTTCAAATAAAGATACAATTTCCATATAGCACACATAAATAACCATGAAATACATAACAGCTTCTATCCCAAATGCGAACTTAAATAAAAATCCGACTATGATATAACATAGTTCGGCACATTTTTTTCCTAGCCCATCTCGCATTTTTGCACTGGCCACTTCTTTCTTTTTCCACGCATTATAATATCCTGTAATAATATCCAATAACATTAATATTAATGGCACTCCTATTACCCAATATATATTTGTAAAATGTAATTTCATTAATTCTTCCATCTACACTTCCTCCGTTTCTATCGTATGTTCTTTTAACATATCTTTCAAATGTAAATAAATATTTCTAGCAAAACACAAATATCCATATGAATTATAATGCGTTACATCTGTATGATATTTAGAATCTTGCAAATTAAAATACTTATCATCTAATAAATTAATTGTTTCCAATCCGTATTTCTCTGCTATTTTTATCGTTGTATTAGCAGATACAGTGCCATCCCATCGAATCAAAATAATCTTTATCTCTGGATTTTGTTCTAACGCTCTTTCTATAATTTTACAATAACTTCCTGTATTCGTATTGGCATAATTCTCATAAGTTTGTCCTTCTTCAATTGCTGTATCCTCTTGTAAAGTATCCGTTAAACCTCCATTGGTTCCCAAATAAATAAATGCTATATCATAATTTGAAAAATCATACTTATCTTTATAACTATTCCACCAACCAGCAGTTGTAATACCTGATTGTCCTGCATTTTCTATGTCCCAGTTTGTTAGCAGTTTTAAAAATGTCGGATACGATTTATGTTTTCTTATATCTCCTACACGTTGATAGCCTTCTGTTATGCTATCTCCTATACAAATAGCACGATTATATAAAAACATATTTAAACAAAATTTCTCTATACTATTTATTGTTTTTTGTACTTCTTGACTTAAATTTTTTTCTTCAATTATATTTTCTTTTATCTCTCTTTTTATGTACT
>CATOLW010000295.1 GCA_951800935.1 uncultured Clostridium sp. | reverse complement strand
AGATGATAACCTTCCCTATAAATCAACATTTGTCTATCTTGTAAGTTGAAGTTAAACGACATCAATTCATGGTAAAACTTATTTTAATTGATTCAACATTTCTTTATATTTTGTTAATTTTGCTTTTTCTTCTTCGATTTTAGTTTTTGGTGCTTTTTGTATAAAACCTGGATTGGATAACATTTTTTCACATCTTGCTACTTCTCCGTTGCAATCTTTGTTTTTCTTGGTCTTGTCTCTTTTTTTCTTCTTCTTTATCAATTAATCCTTCTAATGGCATATACAAAGTAATTTCATTTGCCACAATCTGAATGGCATCTTCTGGAATTTCCTTTTTATCTTTTTGAACAACTATATGATTACCAAATCCCAATTTTAGTAAAAAGTCTTTTGCTTCTTCTATTTCTCCTTTATATTTTTCCGTTACAAATATTAATTCTGCTTTTTTTGATGGATGGATATTTTTGCTAGCTCTTATATTTCGTATTTCTATTATAATTTGTTTCATTTGTTCTACCATTTTTTCTTCTTTTACAAAATTAAATGTTTCCTTATATTTTGGCCATTTTGATACCATTAATTCTTTTTCATTATAAGAAACTAGTTCTTCATAAATTTTAGATGTTACAAATGGCATAAAAGGATGTAATAATTTTAATGCAATAGCAAATACATAATCTAAAACATAGCAGACTCTTATTCTTTCTTCTTTCTCTTGGCTGTGTAATCTCGTTTTGGCTATTTCTATGTACCAATCACAAAATTCATTCCAGATAAAACTGTATAGGTTATCTAAAGCTACTCCTAAATCATAATTCTCTATATTTTTTGTTACATCTCTCACCAATATATTTAATTTACGAATTATCCATTTATCTTCCAATTTCAAGGCATCTTCTTTATACGCATGTTTTGTTTTTTCATAATTTTCTTCATGGAATTGAATAACTTCTTGTTCTTCTACCATATTCATCGTTATAAATTTAGCTGCATTCCATATCTTATTTGCAAAATTAGATGCTTGTTCTAATTTTTCTGGCATATAACGTATATCATTCCCTATCGTTGTCCCTGATAATACGGAAAATCGCAGAGCATCTGCCCCATATTGTTCAATAACTTCAATTGGATCAATTCCATTCCCTAATGTTTTTGACATTTTCCTTCCTTGTGCATCTCTCACAATTCCATGAATTAAAACATCACGAAATGGCTGTTGTCCCATAACTTCTAATCCTGAAAATACCATCCTTGCTACCCAAAAGAATATAATATCATAACCTGTTACTAACACATTGGTTGGATAAAAAGTTTTTAAGTCTTGTGATTCTTTATTGGGCCATCCTAATGTTGAAAATGGCCATAATGCTGAACTAAACCAAGTATCGAATGTATCTGGATCTTGTTGCAATTGTTGCGAACCACATTTTTCACATTTTTCTGGTGTTGTCTTCTTCACTGTAATATGTCCACATTCTTTACAAGTATAGGCTGGAATTTGATGGCCCCACCATAATTGTCTGGAAATACACCAATCTTGAATATTTTCCATCCAATTAAAATAAGTTTTTTCATATCGTTTGGGAATAAATCTTACTTCCTCATTTTTTACTACTTGTATAGCTGGTTTAGCTAATTCCTTCATTTTTACAAACCATTGCTCTGAAATTTTTGGTTCAATCGTATTTTTGCATCTTTCACATTTTCCAACATTATGTGTGTATTCTTCTTCTTTTACAAGTACACCTATTTCTTTTAATTTCTCTACGATTTTTTGTCTGGCTTCTTGTAATTCCATTCCTTTATATTCTGCTATTAAATCTCCC
>CATOLW010000294.1 GCA_951800935.1 uncultured Clostridium sp. | reverse complement strand
ACCAACAGAGATAGCAAAGAAATTAAAAATTGGTATCTCTGTTGGTCTTAAATGTTTTTCAAAAAATAATTCAATTATTTTATCTTTTGTGCCTCTGCTATCTAATTTGTGTTTTATCTTTCTCACCCTCTTCCTTTTTTAGATTCTCTATTCCAACAAACTACAATTTCACACCTACAAATAAAAAACAAAAATATATAAATCAATTACTTCACTGTGTTGTTAATAGTCTGTTTAAAATCTTAAACACATTGTTATTACAATCATTTCTCAAAATTTAGTGAATTTTTATTCTACAGCTTTTAGCAATTAGTTTTGAAAAAAGTATTGTAATTATATTAGTATTATAGTATAATAAATATAGAATGTCAATAACAATTTATTATTTTTATTAAATTGTTTACTGTTTTTTATAAAATTTGATTTTTAGAAGGGAGATAAATTTGTATGGAACTACCAGAAGTAACCTTTTTTAGCGATTTCTACTTTTGGTTTAATACTGAAACTAAAAAAGAATATTATGCTACACCTTTATATTTTTATAAATCTGATTTTCATTTAGATACTGAAAATAAATTAAGAGATGTGTATTATAAAGAAACTGAAAAAACAGATAATGGATTAAAGCATCCTGCCTCTTTATATTTTCCATTTCACGAAAAATTTGGACTATTATTATTAAGATTTTTAAATGCTGACTTATCTAACTATGAAGTGGCTAATAAAACTTTCTTTTATGCTTATGGTTTCGAGATATTAAGAGATTTAGATAAAGATTATAAATTTGAATTAAGTAGTAATTATGGAAGTAATGAAGATTATTTGAAGGCTACTACTAAAATATTTGAAGATCTACAAGAAAATCTAGTTGATTTACAACAAGAACTAACAAAAGCAGTTACCTATATCTATAACTTAAATAACAATAGTAAATTAGAGAAATATACATATACAGAACGATATGCAGTTTATTTAATAAAGAGAATGGGAAAATTACATACATACTATAAAAATGACTTTGTTATGCGAGATAGTTATTCAAAGAAATATCAAGAATTTAGTAATAAAAATGAATATGACATACTAGAATCCTTACATACTAAAAATATGTTTCTTTCAATGAGTGATACTCATAAAAGTAACGATTTATCAAGTGTTTGCTATGCTATACTTGATGAACTTTCTAAAACATCTAACTATCCTATTAAAAAATGTCAAAATTGCGGACTGTACTTTATCCCAACTTCAAAAGTAGATGAAATTTATTGTGACTATCCAAAAGAAAATTCAAAAACTTGTAGAGATTTAGGTGCTTTCCAATCTTATACGGAAAGATTAAAGCAAAATAAGGCTATGGGCGAATATAGAAGAACTTACCAACAAAAATTTATGCAAGTTAGAAAAAACAAGGGAAATAAAGAACTTACAAAAGACTTTGAAACTTGGAAAAAACAGGCTAAAGAAAAAATTAATCTTATGAAAAAAGGCAAACTTACTGAAAATGAGGTTTATGAGTGGGTTTTGAAAAATAAATAAAAAATATGCTTACTATTACTTGTTGTATAATAGTAAGCATATTTTATTATATTGTACAATATTTTGCTCTGTTCCTTAAACAGAAATCGCATTAAAATTGAAAATCTAAATATGTATATTTTACAGTTTTATAATTTAAAGTTTTTTCAATATCTTCTTTTGCACTTTCTGAAATATTGTAAATTCTTTCATATTTACCATTATCTTTTACTATTGGATTGATGTATCTTACTTTCATCTTTTCTATGCTAACAAAATATTTATTTATTGGTAATGTATCACTTGTATTAATTT
>CATOLW010000293.1 GCA_951800935.1 uncultured Clostridium sp. | reverse complement strand
GGATTAGAAAAGATAGAAGAAAAGGAAAAAAAGGAAATGGCAAAGGAAGAACAAAAGGAAGAAGTAACAAAAGAAGAGAAAATAGAAGTAGCTAAGGAAGGTTTGGCAACCCAAGTAATTACGAACAATCCTTTAAATGATAAATATACAGCACAATATGGAAATGTAAAAATAAAAAACGAGACAGAATATGACTTAACAGAAGATATACTAAAACCAGATATTATAATTGAAAATAAAAATATTGTATTATTTCATACCCATAGTTGTGAAAGTTATACAAGTAGTGAAGCTTATCCCTATACACCAACAGGAAATTTTAGAACAACAGATCTAAATTTTACAGTAACACGAGTTGGAACAGAATTAGAAAAACAGTTAAAACAGTATAATTATAATGTAGTTCATGATGCTTCTTATCATGATTATCCAGCTTATAATGGATCTTATACTCGTTCGTTAGCAACTGTTCAAAATATACTAAAAACAACTCCATCTGATATGGTAATAGATGTTCATCGTGATGCAATAGGAAGCAGAAGTGATTATGCTCCCATAGTAAAAATTGGGGAAAATGATATAGCAGCACAAATTATGTTTGTAATAGGAACAGATAATGGAGGATTATGGCATCCAAATTGGAATCAAAATTTAAAATTTGCTATTAAAATTCAAGAAAAAGCAGAAGAAATGTATCCAGGATTATTTAAGCCTATTACATTAACAAAATCAAGATATAATCAACATACAGCCAAATATGCTAGTATTATTGAAGTAGGGGCAACAGGAAATACGTTAGAACAGTGTTTAACAAGTATGAAATATCTAGCAAAAGTAATGGAAAAAATAATTTCAGAACCATAATTTTACATAAAATGTTGCAATAATTTGAAAAGTGAGGTATAATAGTGTATAGGGGGTAAAAATATGGGAAAAAATGAAAATATTGAAATAACAAGAATATTAGATAGTATAAAAAGTAAAAAACTAGTAATCCTATTTATTTTAATCATTTTTATTCTATTCGGATATGTATATTCCTATCATTATGTAGTACCAGAATATAAAGCAACTTCAACATTATTATTAATACCCAATAATACTTCTCAAGGAACAATGCTTATGAATTCAGAATTAACAGTAAATTCAGAATTAATTGAGACTTATCGTAATATAGGAAAAAACCAAAAAATACTAAAACAAGTTGTTCAAAACTTGGGATTAGATATGACAGAAGAAGAAGTATTAGAGAAAATGAAGATTACAGTTTTAAAAGATACTTATATCATACAAGTTGCTGTTATAAATGAAGATCCACAAAAAGCGATGGACATAGCAAAAGAATTTGATGAAGTCTTTTTACAAGAAATAAAAAATATATATCATTTAAATAATATAGGGATTGTAGATGAAGCACAATTACCAGAAACACCATATAATGTTAATCATCTAAAAGACATGGTTATCTTTTTGGTGCTAGGAATGGGTGTAGCATTTACTAGTGTGATTATTTTCTATTTAGTGGATAATACCATTAAAAAGGAAGAAGACATTGAAAAATATATTCATTTAAAATCATTAGGAAGCATTCCAATAAGTCAAGATAAAACACGGAGAAATTGTAAGCAAAAAAGAAGCAAAATCTTATTATAAAATAGATACAGAAGAAGTAAATTATCAAGCAGAAAATGAAAATGATGTAAGTGAAATGGAAATTCAAAACATAGTGGCACATTATAAAAGATTAGGCAAAAATGAAGAACGTTATATTGTCGTAGCAACGGCATCTATTTTAGATAAGCCATAATTGCCAAAATATCCAGCTGCCTTAGATAT
>CATOLW010000292.1 GCA_951800935.1 uncultured Clostridium sp. | reverse complement strand
ATGGTAAAAAGTCTATCCTGTTTCTATATTTCTCCTTTAGATTTTTATTTACTTTGTCTTTTTCTGTTATGATATGATAATCATATTTTTCAAATAACGGTGCTAGTTGCATGAGTTCATTTAAATGTCCTCCCGTACTAGATATAAATAATACTTTCTTCTTCAATCTTTTACACCTTCTATTTTTTATTCTTACTTATCCATATTATATCTTTTTTTTAGTTTCATGTCTAGTCTGTTATTTGGGAAAATAATGAATTCTAAAATTGGCTCTTCGTATTGTTTGTGTACTTCCTGTATATTGTGATACATATAGTATTATTTTATCACCTTTTTTAATTCTGTCATATAACTTATTGAATCTGCAACATCTCCTCCAGTTCCTCCTTTTCCTTTTATGACCATTCTTTCATTGTTTTTATATATACAAATTCCTTTATAAGCACTATTATTATTGTTACTAATTGAATAAAGTCCATAAATATTGGCATAGCAATCTTCTTCTATTGTAAAAGACATCAACTCTGCTGTTTGACCTGATATAATTTGTTTATTTTCACTTGCCTCTATACTACTTTCTAAAATTTTCATTGTTGTTCTATTTTCTAATGTTGCTACTTTAGTATTTAAGTTTTCAATTCTTTCTTTCCTTGTTTTGTTTTCAATTCCTTCTACCATTCCTTCTGTTAAAGGCATATAGTATATTTGAAGTCTACTATTTAAAATATTTTTATTCGTTCCTGTATATTGATTAGCATATAAATCTATAACATCTCCTTTGTTTAATCTCATTGTGCATCTTACCTCTTCTTCTACTTGAAGTCCATTTCCTCCTTTTCCATTATCTGCTATCCAATTCCCATTTTGATAAAGATGAATTCCTTTATATTCTTGACTATTATCATTTTGCATTTGATATTCACCATAGATATCAGCATAACAGTCTTCTGGTATTACAATAGAAGCAATTTTAGTATTAACACCTCTTTCTATTGTAGTATCCGTTTTTACATCAGATATCATTTCTACTGTTGTTCTCTTTTCTAAGTTAGCCACTCTTTGTTCTAAGTCTTCTAAAGTTGTATTTTCTTCATTATTTTTCAAGTTACTCTTTGGAAAATAATTAATACGAATTGTTCCGAATTTTATGTTTGCAGTATCTTTAGCCCATTGTGCTACACTTAAACTAATAACATCTCCTTTTTTTAGTTCTTTTACACAATTAACATCATTGGCTACAATTCCTCCCGTTCCTCCTTTTCCATGACTAGCAATCGAAACTCCATTCAATAGAATATTTATTCCTTTATAGGCATCTGAATCTTCATTATCAATAGAATAAAATCCATAAATATCAGCATAACAATCTTCTTCTACTGTAAGTGAAACAATTGTTACCCATGTTGCTTTTATAACACCAATATCAGTTACTGTTTCTGCTTTATATTTCATCGTTGTTTTGTTTTCTAAGTTAGTTACTTTTGATTCTATTTGTTGTAATATTTCTTTTTCTTCTTTTGATGTCGTTGGTCCCTCTATTTTTCCATCTTTATCAAGAGTATATTGGTTTTTACTTTCTTCAAAAATTATAACTATTTTTTGTTGTGCTTCATTATCATTTACTGTAGTTTTTGCATTTTGTCTATTTAATTCGTTTTGCAACTCAATAGCTTTTATGCTAAATTTTTCTTCCTTTTTTAGCTTTTCTATTTTTACACTATTATAGGCCAATGCAATTTGTTCTTTTTCTGCTGCTATTATTGTTTCTTCTTTACTTTTGTTAGCTTTGCTTAGTATTCCATTGTCTCCTATTAAAGCTGTAATTGTTATTGATGCTA
>CATOLW010000291.1 GCA_951800935.1 uncultured Clostridium sp. | reverse complement strand
GTTGTTGGTTTTCTCTATCAAATCTGGTACATAATCTAATAGTTTATCCAAAGATGATGAGTGGTTTACTGGCATCAATTTTACATTGTTAGATTGTATGACTAAAAAAGCAATTGGATTGATGGTTACTCCTGCTCCACTACCACCACCAAATGGTAATCGATATTGGATGGCTTCTTCTTTATCTTTCTTGGTGTATTCATCTATTGTTTCTCCTTTAAATTCACTTCCTCCTGCTGCAAAACCAAATGATACTTTTGATATAGGAATAATCACAATGTTGTTAGAAGTTTCAATTGGCTCTCCAATGATAGTATTTACATCAATCATATCTTGAATACTATTCATAGCTGTAATCATAAGGCCCTCTATTGGATGCTCGCTCATATTCTTTCACTCCTTTTTTTCCTTTTTTTATAAATTGATAAATGATACTTATAATATGCCTCATTTTGATTTCAAATATACCTGAAAAATCTATCTTTACCAAATTTTGATTTTGATAAATTGGATTTATTACAAAAGTTTGATTTTCAAATTTTCTCATTCTTTTTCTTAAAATAATAGCAATTACTGTACTAATAATTGGAACAAGAAATGATGTTAAAGTTGCACTTTCTGTTCCTATTGTAATTGATAAATAGATATTTTTTATGCCAATATCCATTGCTTTTATCGTTTCAAAAATTTGTTTATTTAAAGTAGGTGTTTTTTCTAGTGCTATAAAATCAATCTGTTTAATTTTTTCTTTTATCTTCATTTTCTCTAATTTTGGTTTACTAATTTTCATTGTTAAAATAGGAAGCAAACCAAATAGGTACCATTTGATTTTTATTTCATAATTTTTATTAAGATGTCTTTTGATTTGTGAATCGAATCTAAAATTAGTAATTTCAATTCGTATTTTAGAAAAAATGACAACAATCATTAAAAACAAAGTAATTAGTAAAATAAAAAGAAAAGCCAATCTTTAGTCCGCCTCCTTTTGCTTTTTAGTTCTTTTTTATTAGCTTTTCCATTTTTTTCTTATTTAAACCTAATTTATCCTATTTTTTTAGATTTTTCTACTGTAATGTCACCAAATAATTTCTCTTGTGTTGTTTCTATTTTACTTCTTCTCGATAATTCTAATAATCCAGAAAATGCGGTAACTACTTCTTGTCTATTATGTTGTTTAAGTGAAAATAGCTTGTTAAAAACAAATCTTCTTTGTTTTACTAAAACTCTAAACATTTCTTTTACTTTGCTAGCTACTGTGTAATTATCTGTAATTGCTATTTTTTCAATATTTTTTGCATTTTGATTTAATTTAACACTATTTCTTTGTATTAATCTTTTATAAGTTTCTGGTATTACTGTTCTGTCATAATCTTTTTCCAACTTTTGTTTTGGCAATCTTATTTCTTCTTGTCCTTTAAAATATCTTCTTGAAAAATCAAGATAATTCTTTTTAAATACTTTGCTAATTTCTTTGAATTTCTTGTATTCAATAATTCTACGAATCAGTTCCTCTTCTGTTAATTCCTCTTCTTCTTCCTCTTGTTTTGGCAATAAATTTTTAGATTTTAAGTATAACAAAGTAGAAGCCATTACTAAAAACTCACTTGCAATTTCTAAGTTTAGCTTTTCTTGTTCCTTTAAATAGTCTATATATTGGTCTGTAATTTCACTTAAATTGATATCATAGATATTCATTTTGTTTTTATCAATTAAATGACATAATAAATCCAATGGACCTTCAAAATTATCTATTTTAATTGCATATTTTTTTGTTTCTAATGTTAGTATTGCCATTTTCTTCTCCTTTTAACTAAAGTAGGATAAACCTCTACTTTAGCCATT
>CATOLW010000290.1 GCA_951800935.1 uncultured Clostridium sp. | reverse complement strand
GTATTAGTTTACTATTTATTTCATTTAATTTCAATACTTTTTTCCACTATTTTATAGATTTTATTTCTTTTTTCATAGATTCTATCTTCTTTAATAAAAATACCCCAAAGTACTAAAACAATCAAGAAAATAGCAATGTTATGAGCTAAATAAATGACAATACTTGCTATCAGAGTTCCTAACATTAAAACTATAAATGATAAATTATTACTATATTTTTCTGCTTTTCTTTTTCCAAAAAATAAATGTAAAATTCCTTTTATTATTCTTCCTCCATCTAATGGATAAATGGGTAATAAATTAAATAAAATGAGCAATACATTAGCATATACTATCATAAGACCATCAAATACATTTATTTTTAATTGTAAACTAATTAATAGAATAACTAAATTTGTAAAGGGGCCTGCTAATGCTACTAATATTTTTTTTACTTCTAGCTGATTTGCCTGTTTTATTTTTCGATTATAATCTTTTGGTGTTAACCCAAATGATATCGAAACACCATAGGGCATAATCTCCATTTTTTCTGGTCTCATCCCCAATAATAAGCCGAGCAACTAGATGTCCAAATTCATGAAGAATAGCAAAAAACATAATCACGCTATATGCCTCAATTTGTTTGGTAAGATAAAACAAAAAAATAAAAAGAAATATTTTTAAATCAATTCTAAATCGCATGACTCTTCTCCTTTATAATTCTAAAATACTTTGAGGGTCTACTGTTTTTTCTGAAAATCTAATTTCAAAATGTAAATGCGGTCCTGTTGAATTTCCTGTTGAACCAACTTCTGCGATTTCTTGTCCTTGTGTGATTTTATCCCCTTGTTTTACATATAAATTGTTACAATGTGCATAAATAATACTTACTTCACCAATTTGAATTTTTAAATGTTTTCCGATAATCTCCTTCTTCAGAAGCAAGTACTACTTCACCATCTGTTGCTGACTTTATTTTCGTACCTAAATTAGCTGCTATATCTGTTCCTGTATGGTTTTTTGGTACACTTTCTGTTGTACTATCCCTTTGTCCATATTGAGAACTAATTATTCCTTCTATTGGTTTGATAAAACTAGTTGTATTTTTTATATTTTGTATTCTTTGTTCTTCTTCTGATAAACTTTCTATTGGCATTTCTTGTGGTTCTTCAGCTCCCCCAATTGCTTCATTATTCGCTTCTAAATTAGTTTCATTTTCTGCTGGTGGTTCGGTCATTTCTTGTGGTTGTTCTTCTTTATTTTCTTCTTGTTTTATCCATAACATCATTTGCTTTTTAACCATTTCATAAAGTTCTACAAAGTTAGTATCATAAGAAAGTATTTCATTGGCCTTGTTAATAAAGTCCTCTGAAAATACAGACTGACTATTTTGAATCGTTAAAACAATTAAATAAATAGCAACACAAATTAAGATTTGTATTACCATTTTTTTTAACAATTTAATATCTTTTTTATCATTAACCGTTACTTTTGCAACTGGTCTTGCTTCTCCTTGTCTTCTTTTTTGATAAATTTCTTCAGCTCGTCTTATTTTTTCTTCTACTGTCATAACTCTTTCCATAAAAACACCTCTTCCTTTGTTTTATACAACTTATGACAAAGGAAAAGGTTTTATGACTTTATTTTATAACAAGCATAACTGCTTGTGCTACTATTACCATACTTGCTAAATAAGCATATCTTTTTAGTCTAATATATTTTTTACTATTTTGTATTTTTTGTATTCGTTTTTCTTCTTGTTTGTTTTCTAATTTCAAAATATAATTTGTTATTAACATTTCTGCTTCTTTTAAAACATAATCTTTTTCTCTTTTTTTATCTTGACCTTTTGGGATATTATGATTTTTTTGTATTTTTTCT
>CATOLW010000289.1 GCA_951800935.1 uncultured Clostridium sp. | reverse complement strand
TTTTAAATCTTGAATATAAGCATCATGATAAGCTTGCTGTCTAGCACGTTGTAATTGTTCTTGATAAGCGATTTCTTGCATGTGCTTTTCTTGTTCTAATTGCTGTTCTAGACGTTGTTTTTGTAACAATTCTTGCTCTAGTTGTTGCTTTTTTAATAGAAGTTCTTCTAAATTAGGTTCAACTTTTTGTTCCTGAGATAGAAGTAAATCATCATAATTTTGCTTTTTTTCTGGATTAGAAAGTATTTCATAAGCTTCATTAATTTCTTTTAAACGTTCCTCTGCCTGTTTTTTGTTTTCTTTAGCTTGTAGATCTGGGTGATATTTTTTGGCTAATACTTTATAAGCTTTTTCTATAATTTCAGGAGAGGCATTTTTATTAATTTGTAAAATATCATAATAATTTTTTTTCATGGTAAAAAAGTCCTTTCTTTTATAAATATAACACAAAGATAAGAACCTTTCAATGCTTTTTTCTCATATTATATTCTAAAAGAAAGAGAGGGGAAAAAATGAATACAAAAAGAGGAATTTGTTTTGCTGGTGGAGGAGTAAAGGGAGCAGCACATATTGGTGCAATAAAAGCACTAGAAGAAAGCAACATAAAGTTTGATTATGTAGGAGGGACTTCATCACGGAAGCATCATAGCTACTTTATATGCAATGGGATTTCAAGCAGATGAAATGTATAAGATATTTAAAAAATATTGTAAAAAAATAAAATATGTGGACATTGGAAATATTTTTAAGTTAATAATTGGTTTGATTTTTACAGCACAAATTAGAATTGATGGTTTAAATAGTGGAAAACAAATTGAAAAATTAATAGACCAAATAGCAAGAGCAAAAGGAATAAAAAATATTTCTGATATAAAAATGCCATTAATCATACCAAGTGTTGATTTATGTAAAGGAAATGCTATTTATTTTTCTTCTTATCAAACGAGTCGTTTCATCAATGATATCAGTATTGGAAAAGCTGTAAGAGCAAGTTGTAGTTATCCAGTTGTATTTTCTCCTTGTCAGTATAAAAATAGTAAATTAATCGATGGTGGAATTCGAGAAAATGTACCTTGGAAAGAAGTAAAGATGATGGGAGCTACTAAAGTATTTTGCATTATGTTTGATGACGAAGAAGACGGAAATTGTGATAAAAATTTAGTAGAAGTAGCAGGTCGTTCCATTAGTTTGTTATGTAAAGAATTATCAAGTTATGAAATGGAAGGCGCAGAAGAGGTATTAAAAATTAAAAGTAATAAAGTTGGTTTATTAGATATGAGCAAAATAGATGAATTATATCAATTAGGATATAAACAAACAAAAAAATATATCAAGCAAAAGAAAAAGTAGAGAAAGATTATTCTCTACTTTTTAAAGATTCTGTATTCGTATTTTGGGTTTCATTTTCTTTTTTTAAAGCTTGTTTTCTATTTTGTTTTGTTTGCAAATTATCTTTGGCAACTGTCATAAGTAATTTGATTCGGTTTGCCTGATTAGCTTCACTAGCACCAGGGTCATAATCGACAGGAGAAATATTAGCATCTGGATATTTTTCTCGGATTGTTTTAATAACTCCTTTTCCAACTACATGATTTGGCAGACAAGCAAAAGGTTGAACACATACAATGTTTGGGATATCATTTTCGATATATTCAATCATTTCAGCTGTTAAAAACCAACCTTCACCAGTTTGATTTCCAATGGATAAAATGTCTTTTACTTTTTCTTCTAAGTGCCAAATATCGCATGGTGGTAAATATCCTTTTTTAGAATTTGCCAAGGCAATTTTTACATCTTTTTCTAAAATGTCAATTAATTTAATTGCTGCTTTCATCAATTTAGCAGATTTTTTATTAATATTTAATAAATGATTA
>CATOLW010000288.1 GCA_951800935.1 uncultured Clostridium sp. | reverse complement strand
CTTTCCTTAAGGTTACCCTCACTAGACGTTATCTAGCATCTTTGCTCTATGAAGCCCGGACTTTCCTCTCGTAATTCCTTTCGGAGATTTACCAGCGACTATTCAATTTACTCTGTTTTTTATTATATCATATATAGCCTAAAAAGTCCACCAAATGATCAAAGCTTTGTAATTATCTTGTTTTAAGGTTTTATCTGATTTCTTATAAGGAAATATATGTGCTTTAAGCTGTATGAAATTCCTTGAAATTTTATCGGTTAGTAACAAGCTAGTATCATTTTTGATTTATTTTGTAAACTAAGGTAACTAATTTTATATCATTTCCTCTTCAGTATTTTTTTTGTTTTCCTCTTGTATTTCTTCTGCTATTTTGTTAATAATTTTTTCTCTTTGCTTATCATTTTCTATATAATTTTTATTTACCACCCATAAGCATTTAAGTCTTTTAATATTAAGAAACAATTATCTGCTCCAACAAGTAATCCAACTTTAGTGATATTTCGATTATCTATCCATATTTCTTTACTTTTACAAAATTCATATAATTCTTCTAACGAGTTTATTTCAATTTTCTGACTGTTTTTAGGATTTAATATTGATGGCAAATTGAATATATCGACATGCCTGTCATACTTTAAAAAGAGAGCAAAACTGCCCTCTTATAAAATGCACAATTTATAATTAACATTAAATTCAAACTGTTTACTATACTACTCTCGCTCCAAAAGGTGCTAAAGACAATTTTGCAATTTTAAAGAATTGAACTCCAAATGGAATACCTACTATTGTTATGCACCATATACATCCAAATAATAAGTTTTCAAGTGCCATTGGAATCCCAAAGAATATAATCCATATTACATTTGCAATTACTGATGGTATCCCTCCACCATATTCAACATCTTTTCCAAATGGTGCAAATGATAAAGCTGTAAATTTAAAACATTGTTTTCCATAAGGGATTCCTATTATCGTAATACACCAGATAAGACCTGATATACACCAAGAAATCCCACTTAAAAAACCTCCAAAAATAAACCATAAGATATTACCTAAAATGTTCATATTCATTACTCCTTTCATTCTGCTAACATTAATTATTCATTGTGCATTTTTACCACATTGATTATTAATCTTTGCGTTATTTAATTAGTATATTTTTATAACTAATTACTTTTTAATAATCTTGTGAGAACTACCTTTCAAAAGTAGTTCTCTTTGAAAATAAAAGGGGATGTTGTGCTAATTGCTTGTTCTACAATTAGCACTTCTATTATTCCTGTTTTAATACTTTATCTGCTTCACTTTGTGTAAGATATTTATATTCTATCATTTTGTTTATTACTTGTTTTTGTCTTTGTTTTGCTAATTCTGGATTTTTTGTTGGTGCATACACTGATGGTGCATTAGGTATTCCTGCAAGCATAATTGCTTCATAATCTGTCATCTGATTTGGCTCTTTTCCAAAATATCCTAGACTTGCTTCCCTTACACTATAATATCCATCTCCAAAATAACTTGTATTTAAATATAATTCTAGTATTTCATCTTTTTCACATTTGTTTTCTATTTTAAATGCCATAAATACTTCTGCTATTTTTCTTTCAAATTTCTTGTCTTGTGTAAAATATATATTTTTTGCTAATTGCTGTGTTATGGTACTTCCACCTTCTACAAAATCCATAGCTTTTATATCATTTATTGTTGCTCTACCTATTGCAATTAAATCTATTCCACAATGTTTATAAAATCTATGATCTTCTACTGATAATACTGCATTGATATAATTTTGTGGTAAGTCTGAAATTTCTGTATAGTTTTCTTTGCTTTTTATTTCTTTTATTTTATCTTCTATACTTATTTCTTGTATTGCATCTTTATACATTTTATGTC
>CATOLW010000287.1 GCA_951800935.1 uncultured Clostridium sp. | reverse complement strand
TGTAAGAAAGCTTACTATATGATTTTTTCATACCTTGTGTGTCGCAACTTCCAAAATCAAATATATTAGTCTGTAAGTTGCTCCAATCGCACTCGCCCAAGGCTCATTTGGTCGCTTACGCGGTATTTCAAAAATCATATAGTAAGCTTTCACACTAAAAAATATGGGAGCAAGGCTGACTAGTAACTACAATTTGTGTTACAATTCACAGCTTGTTTTCTAAAAATCATTCGCCCTTAAAATAGTATATTTTTTATTGGTAACTCCCAACTGCACACAGTCTGTAATTGCATAACAGACTGTAGTTTGTCGGTCCCCCCGAATTGTTACTGCATAAAAAATATACTATTTCCAAGGGCTACTCTACAAAACATAACTGTGAATAGTAACACTAATAAACTAAAAACAAAAGTTAAAATCATAAAATTATTTACAACCAAAAAAGAATATGATATAATCCAATTAAAGTTTTTTAGAGGTGAAAAGATTGAATCAGATATTAAGTGTAGAAAATAATCAAAAAGGCAAAAGCAAAAAAAGTAAAAATCCCAATCGTGGTGAGCCAATAGACATACAAAACATATTAAAATTCTTTGCAATCAGTATTTTAATATTTGGCGTATTTATGATTGGATCTAGTTCCTATTCTATGTACAAACAAGGAAGTAAAAAAGCAATAGAAACGCAACCAGTTATCCATGTCAATCAAACAGCAGAAACAGAAATCCAATTAAAAGTAACACATGATAAAGAATTAGCCAATGTAACCTATACATGGAACAATGAAGGAACAACGCAAGTACCATGTAATGGACAAAAAGAAGTAGAAACAACGATAGAAATACCAACAGGAACCAACACATTAGAAGTACATGCAATAGATATAAACGGAAAAGGAATTCAACACAAAGAAGTATACACAATAGAATCAGACGTCGATATTAACTTAGAACCAGAAGGAAATAATTTAAAAATCAAAGCAAACGGAAAAAATCAATTATTATACATGACATACCGATGGGATGAAGAAGAAGAAACCAAAGTAGACATCAACAATACAGAAATAGAAGAAACAATAGAAATACCGAAAGGGCTTCACAAACTAACAGTAATAGTAGTCGATGAAAACAATAAGACAGAAACAATGGAGCAAGAAGTAAATGGAGTAACCAAACCAAAATTAGAAGTAACAACAGATGGTTCTAGTAACTTTATCATCAAAGCAAGTGATGAACAAGGTCTAAAAAGAGTAGAATTTATCATTAATGAAGAAGAAAAATATATGTTAGACTTAGAAAAAGCATTATCGCCAGAAGACAGAAAACAATTTGAATATGCGTATCCGCTACATGAAGGAGAAAACAAATTAGAAGTAACTGTATACAATGAAAGTGGAATAGCAGAAACTTCCAGAGTAAAAGTAAGTATGTAAAGAAAGTTTGGAAAACAAATGAACAGTAACCTATTTGAATTAATAAACTATTTCATCATATATTCATTTTTAGGATGGATTATGGAATCAGTTTTTCGTTCCATCTGCGAAAAAAAATTAATCAACACGGGCTTTTTAAGAGGCCCGTTTTGTCCGATATATGGGTTTGGAGCAAGTATTATGTTTTTATTTTTAGAAACATTTGAAAACAAGCCCATCCTATTATTTGGAATTGCAATTATTATATTAACAGCATGGGAATATATGGTAGGAGTATTTTTAGAAAAAATATTTCATACAAAGTATTGGGATTATAGTAACCATAAAATTAATTTTCAAGGACGTATCTGTCTAACTAATTCAATTTGTTGGGGGATACTAGGAGTAGTATTTGTCAAATACATCCATCCATTTGTACAAGGAATGTTATGGAAAATGGATACTAATTTGTTAAATTATATT
>CATOLW010000286.1 GCA_951800935.1 uncultured Clostridium sp. | reverse complement strand
TCTAGTACATATACTAATTTTGGAAAAGCTGGGGTTACATATACCCCTTTATCATTTTTAATTCCTTGCTCTCTTTGTTTTAATACTTCTTCAATTATCATTGCATTTTCTTTGATGTATGGATCATTTTCTTCCAAATGTAAAAATAAGGTCACAAATGGTGATTGTCCATTTGTTGTCATTAGCGTATTAATTTGATATTGAATGGTTTGTACTCCTGCTTTTAGTTCTGCTTTTAATCTATCCTGTACAATGCTTTCAATTACCACTTCTTCTAATTTATCTTTATATTTTTCTTGCATTTCTTTTTTGAATTTGTCATATGTTTTTCTTAGGTATTTTCCTAAATGAATCAAATCAACAGATTGTCCTCCATATTGATTACTTGCTACTGCTGCAATAATTTGAGTTGTTACTGTACACGCAACTTGGAAACTTTTTGGACTTTCAATCATTTTTCCATTCATAACAGTTCCCTTTTCTAACATATCCGCTATATTAATCAAACAGCAATTGAAAATTGGTTGTACAAAATAGTCAGCATCATGAAAATGCAATACTCCTTCATTATCTGCTTTTACTATTTTTTCTGGCAATAACAGTCTTTTGGTTAAGTCTCTTGATACTTCTCCTGCTATATAATCTCTTTGTGTAGAAGCTAATAATGTATTTTTGTTAGAATTTTCTTCTGCCAATTCTTTGTTTTCATTTCTTATTAATCCTAAAATAGATTCATCTGTTGTATTTTGTTTTCTAACTAATGCTCTTGTGTAACGGTATACAATATATTTTTTGGATAATTCGTATTTTCCAATTTCCATTAATTGTTCTTCTATTATGTCTTGTATATCTTCTACTAACATTCTTTTTTTACCAAGTTCTTCTATATAATGGATAATTACTTTTATTTCATCTTTGCTTGCTCTTTCTTTTGGTCTTACTTCTTGATTTGCTTTTTCAATTGCTATCTTTATTTTCTCTCTGTCATAATCAACTGCTCTTCCATCTCTTTTAATAATTTTCATGCTCTATTCTTCCCCCTATTTATTTTGTACGTTCTTATTATACACTAAGAGTTTTCTTTTTCTGTTGTAAAAGCAACAAATTATTTGCAATTGATTTCAATTGTGCTTTTTTGTAAGAACTTGTCGTTTATTACATTTGCGTTACAAACATATTACATTTTCATCATTTCTATGTTGCATTTGCAACTTTTTTATAGTATAATACTTGTTATAGGAGAAAATAAAATGGATGTCAATTTTAATATCGAAGAATTTATCAATAATTTTGAAAATAGCTGTCATAGAATTCAAAAGAAAATGTTTTCCAAAAACGAAGTTATTACTAGTTATATCAAAAAAAGAAATCAGTTTTGCATTTTGACAGATGGTAATGCTGATTTAGTTCGTTATGATTTGAATGGAAATAGAACTATTGTTGAACATTTTTCAAAAAA
Source organism: uncultured Clostridium sp. (assembly GCA_951800935.1). The sequence continues at coordinate 442 of CATOLW010000286.1, read as the reverse complement.
TGATGTATTTGGAGAAGTATTTTATACTATTACTACTAATAATGAATTATTAGTAGAAGCACGTGAAAAATGTAATGTTCTTTTTTATCGTTATAATGATATTCATAGTAAATGTAGAAATGGTTGCAAATTTCATCAAAAGCTTTCTGAAGATTTGCCTGAACTAATTTTGAGTAAAGTTACAGATTTGAACATGCGAATTGAGTTACTTACTAAACGTTCAACTCGTGATAAATTAATTGGCTATTTTACTATGCTATCTACTAGAACTCTAAGTAAAAGTTTTTCTTTGCCATTTTCTTTAACAGATTTGGCTGATTATTTAAGTGTTGATAGAAGTGCTATGATGCGAGAATTAAAACTATTAAAAGAAGAAGGCTTTATTGAAAAAAATGGAAATAAAATTACCTTACTTTACAAATAGGAGCATTGGGGACGTTTC
>CATOLW010000285.1 GCA_951800935.1 uncultured Clostridium sp. | reverse complement strand
GTCAAATATTACAAAATGTAATAAAAAAATAATATTTGAGACAAAACAAACCCACTCCGTAAGGATCAAAGATGCTTGAAATAGCAAAAGACAAGAAATAAAGATTGATTTATTTTAAGATTGTTATATAATATATAAGAAGAATTGGGTAAAATAAAATACCTGATGATAAGGAGGAGACTATGAAAAATAAGATTTTTAAAGTAAGCATAATTCTAATCATGATTTTAAGCATGACCATGACAAATTTTATTTTTGTGGGGGCAAGCCTAATTAGCTATGCAGCAGAAGAAATAACAACCAATCACAAAAACGTAGAATTTGAAACTTACTTCAAAGAAGGAGAAAAAGACGCTATTTATATGCGCATCAATGTAAAAAAGGAAGGGTACTTCAATGGAGAAATTACATTAGAGGAAAGCAACTTTAACTTAAAAGAATCAGACAATGCCTATGTAAACAAAATTGAAAACAATACCATTTACCTAAATCAAATCAATGCGGGAACAGCAGAGGAAATTAAAGTAAGAATTGAACCAATCAAAGAAGAAAATTTTGCTATTGGTTTATTAAACATGACAAGCAAAATTAGTTTAAAAGGTATTTATAAAGATAGTACACAAAGAAACATTAACATTCAGGCTGACCGAAATATTTTCTTACAACAAGAAGAGAATTATACCGCTAATGATATACAAAACGAAATAAAAGTTATTACCAATAAACTTATAAAAATAGATGGAGAAGAAAAAAGAATTATTCAACTATCTTATCACATGGGATTAAAACAAAACAATTACCCAATGCAAACAATAAGCGCACAAGTAACCATACCAGAATTTAACGGAAAACAAGCTGAAATTAAAAAAGTAGAATATTTAAATAATATGACATCTTGTGATTCTAGATTTGATGGAACAAACTTAGAATTAACTTTAAGAAATGAAGCAAACAACGAAGGAAAAGTAATGTGGAAGACATTGGGAAATGAAAATATTATTATAACATGTCTTTATGATGCAGATGTAAAAGTAGAGAACAAAAAAATAACAGCTAGAGAAACTATTACATTATACAATGGTAAAGAAATCGAAAAAACGGATGAAATAACAGTTGGAGCAGACCAATTAGATGCAACTGTGGAAGTAGCGGCTAAAAACCAAGAAGAAACAATCTACAAAGGAAAACTAAATGCTGGAATCAACCGTGATTACCAAACTACAACACAACTAAAAGTAAATTTAGCAAAAGTTGATGGAACAATTGAATTAATAGAAAATAATAGCCAAGATATAAAAGTTATTTATCAAACAACAACAATAAAAAAAGAGCAATTTGATAAAATATTTGGACAAAATGGAATGGCAACAATCTATGATCAAAATGGAGAAATAGTAGGAACTATTACTAATGAAACACCAGTAGATCAAGAGGGAAACATAGTAATTAACTATGGAGAAAGACAAGTAACAGCTATTCGTGTTCAAATTACACAAAGCATGGAAGAAGGAACATTAACCTTCCATCATACAAAAACAATCTGTGCAACAGAGGAAGCAGAAAAAATAGAAGAAGTAAATGAATTAAAAAATACAATAACAGCAAACGAAAAAACAATAGAAACAACCATTAAATTAGAAAATGCCATAACACAAGCAACCATAGAAACCAACAAAGAAAGCTTATCCACAGTAGTAGAAAACAATGTGGAAATAAAAGCAGTTTTAACATCTGATGATGAAAAATATAATTTATATAAAAATCCACAAATAGCAATCGAATTACCAGAAGAAGTAGAAAAAATTGCTATCAATAGTATTGACCTTTTATATGAAGATGAATTAAAAATTAGTAATTATAACATAAATGGAAGAACTATCAATGTATCTTTAGAAGGAGAACAAACTAACTACAAAGAAGAG
>CATOLW010000284.1 GCA_951800935.1 uncultured Clostridium sp. | reverse complement strand
AATCCAAAATATAAAGAATTATATCAAGATGACCATTTTGTAATATATGAAATTGAGAAAGAAGGATAAAATGGAAAAGGGGAAAAAGTTAAAAAAAGAAAATATTTTATTAATTGCTATTGTTTTTATTGTAGTAGTAATTGACCAAATACTTAAAATTTGGATACAAAATGGAGAAGAAATTAATATAATTTCTGGAATATTGACTTTTAAAATGAGTCAAAATACAAACTCTGCTTATGGCATTCGGGTCTAATTCAACCTTTATGTATGTAGCAACCAATATTATTATTTTAGGAGTTATCTATAAATTTATGACTACACAAAATGAATTTATAGATAGAAAATTTAAAATATTTTTAAGTTTTATTTTAGCAGGTGGAATTTCTAATGTAATAGAAAGAATCATACGAGGATATGTAACACAATGGATAAACTTTGGAAATAATTTACCAGTATTTAATATAGCAGATATTTTTATAATAGTTGGATGGATAGCAGTGGCAGCAGTATTTTCAGTATTTACCATAAAAGAATGGAGAAACAAAAGTAAGAGAAAGGAACTAAAATAAATTGAAAACTTTTATCGTAAAAAAGGAAGAAGCAAATAAGCGAATTGATAGTTTTTTAGCCAAAAGGGAAGAAGAACTTTCTAGAGTAGCCGTGCAAAGACTACTAGAAGAAGAAAAGATTTTAGTAAATGGTAAGAAAACAAAAGCATCTTATAAAACACAAGAAAATGATAAAATAACAATTAAGCAAGAAAAGCCAAAAGAAATAGAATTAAAAGCACAAGACATTCCAGTAGAAATTATTTATGAAGACAAAGACATCATTGTTGTTAACAAACCAAAAGGAATGGTAGTACATCCTGCTAATGGAAATCCAGATGGAACATTAGTAAATGCCATCATGGCAATTTGCAAAGATTCCCTATCTGGAATTGGTGGAGAAATTAGACCAGGAATTGTACATAGAATTGACAAAGATACATCTGGAATTTTAATCGTTGCCAAAAATGACAAAGCACATATTAACCTAAGTGAACAAATTAAAAATCATGAAGTGAAAAAAACTTATCTTGCCATGGTAAGAGGAATTGTAAAAGAAAACGAAGCAACCATTAACATGCCAATAGGAAGAAGCACAAAAGATAGAAAAAAGATGGCAGTTACCCAAACAGGAAAAGAAGCTATCACACATTTTAAAGTACTAGAAAGACATCCAAAACATAATTGCACTTTACTAGAAGTAAAAATAGAAACTGGAAGAACTCACCAAATCAGAGTTCATCTATCACAAATTGGTTATCCCATCATAGGAGATACTACATATTCTAATGGAAAAAACGAGTGGGGCATCGGAGGGCAAACCTTACATGCCAAAAGCCTAAAATTCAAGCATCCAACTACAGGACAAGAAATGTTCTTAGAAGCTAAGTTACCAAAATATTTTCAAGAACTTTTAGAGGGATTAAAAGAGGGATTAGGGGACGTTCCTTAAAATCCCACTTTTAGGGATTAAGGGACAGGCTTTAAAAAAACAAAATAAACGAGTGTCCCCAAATCTCTGAAACAGGGATTTTAAGGAACGTCCCCTAATCCCTCGTCCCCTAATTCCTTTTTAAGGAGGAGCGAAGATGCCATCTTGGATTACGCATTTAGTTACAGCTAATAAAATAGAGCAAAATAGTGAGAAAAATGAATTTATTTTTGCCAATATTATGCCAGATATTTTGGAAGGATATAATGTTAAGGAAGTATCAAAAATTGTAAAAGATTATCAAACACATTATCCGAAAAAACAAATTATAAATGGAATTACTATACCATTACCAGATATTAAAAGTTTTAAAAAGAAATATCAAAATAAAATGAAAAATCCTATTATAAAAGGATATTATTGTCATTTATTAACAGATTATTATTGGAATAG
>CATOLW010000283.1 GCA_951800935.1 uncultured Clostridium sp. | reverse complement strand
TCTAAATAATATAAATTGTGCATATGTCCTATAATATCTATATCTTTCCTCTTTGCTTCATATATTATACTACTTTTATAATTTTTGGGTGCCTTTATTTTTTCAATTTCTTTTTCTTCAAATACCGATTTGTCGATTTCTGATTCATATTTTTTAGCCATTTTTTCTTCTACTTTGGCTATTTTTCCTGTTTGATTATTAATTAATAACCATTTAGAAGTTGCAATTACACAAAGATTATGATTTTCATCATAAACTTCAAAATCACGATAAGCATAACATTTTATAATATTTCTTGACCAGGTATGTATGTCTAAAATCCCCCCATATTGTGGTCTTTTTATTACTTTTACTTTCCAATCTAATAAAATCCATGATAGGTGTGTTTCATCAGAAGTATTAATTCCATACCCTACACTGTCCGAATGATAGGCTGCTACATTTTCTAAATATTCTAATATTGCTTTGTTGCTAACTTCTTTTCCTTTCCATACGTCTTTTAATCCTATTTTAAATTTCTCTTGGTATATCATTTTTTTCCTTTCTTTTTTACTCCAAAGGGATTAGGGGACGTTCCTTAAAATCCATACTTTGAAGATTTTGGGACAGTCCTTTGACTTTCTTTTTTAAAGAGTGTCCCTCTGTCCCTAAAAGAGGGATTTTAAGGAACGTCCCTCTATCCCTCTTAATATCCTGGTTTTTCTAGTAATTTAAACATGTTCTTTTTGTATTCTTCTACTCCTGGTTGGTTAAATGGATTAACACCTAGTAGTATTCCTGATACAGCACATGCTTTTTCAAAGAAATAAATTAATTCTCCTATATTTGTTTCATCTAATTGTTCCATTTTTATTTGTATGTTTGGTACTTCTCCTGTTACATGAGCCTTTATTGTTCCTTCCATTGCTTTTTGATTGACATAGTGTAATCCTTTGCCTGCTAAATAGTTTAATCCATCTAAGTTATCGTCGTCTGGATTGATCGTTATATCTGTGTTTGAATTTTCGATTCCAATTACTGTTTCAAACAAATGTCTTTCTCCTTGTTGAATGTATTGTCCCATAGAATGTAAGTCTGTTGTAAAATCTACTCCTGCTGGAAAAATTCCTTTTTGGTCTTTTCCTTCACTTTCTCCAAATAATTGTTTCCACCATTCTGTAAAGTAATGCATTTTTGGCTCATAGTTTACTAATACTTCAATCTTTTTTTCTGATTGGTATAAAATATTTCTTGCTACTGCATATTGGTAACATTCATTATATTTTAAGTTAGCATCATCGTATCTTTTTTGTCCAATTCTTGCTCCTTCCATTAGCTTGTCAATATCAATTCCTGCTGTTGCAATTGGAAGTAATCCTACTGCAGTAAAAACAGAATATCTACCACCAACATTGTCTGGTACTACAAATTGCTCATATCCTTCATTTTCCGCTAAGGTTTTTAAAGCACCTCTTTCTTTATCTGTTGTAGCATAAATTCTACTTCTTGCTTCATCAATTCCATATTTATTTTCTAATATTTCTCTAAAAATTCGAAAGGCTATTGCTGGTTCTGTTGTCGTTCCTGATTTTGATATAACATTAACTGAAAAATCTTTGTTTCCAATATATTCAATTAGTTCATTGATATAATCTGGACTCAAGTTATTCCCCACATAAAGAATTTGTGGATATTTTCTTTCTTTGTTTGGCAACATATTGTAAAATGAACTGGTTAAACTTTCTATAACAGCTCTTGCCCCTAAATAAGAACCACCAATTCCAATGACTACTAGAATATCTGATTCTTTTTTAATTTTTTTAGCTGCTTTTTTGATTCTTGCAAATTCTTTTTTGTCATAATTAGTTGGTAATTCTAACCATCCTACAAAATCTTTTTCATCATTTGCTCTTTCATGCAAATCTTTGTGTATTTCTTCCACCTGTTTTTTATACTCTAA
>CATOLW010000282.1 GCA_951800935.1 uncultured Clostridium sp. | reverse complement strand
TAGTTGTCTGTTGTTTTTTGTATCATTTCTAAAAGTGATATTGATTATTTTTTCTTCACATTCAGAGCTTGCTTCAATGGCATTATCTAAAAGAATTCCTAATATTCTTCCAAATTCGTAAATTTTCATTTTTAAAGTAGACAAATCTAATAAAACAGTTATATTTACTTTGATATTTTTAGAATCTGCTTCATTGTACTTTTTAGTTAGTAAATTGTAAATGCCATCATTGTTTATGATATCTGGATTTAAAATATATAAATTGTTGACCCTTTGACAGTCATCTTCTAATTGTAAATAATAATTTTTTAAACCTTTTATATCATTTGTTCTTATATAACCACCCATGGTTGTAACAATATTATCGAAGTCATGTTTAAAGCCACGCACATTATCATGTAAAATATGCAAAGTATGAGTATAAGCTTCGGCACTTTCTAATTTTTGTGTTGTTAATACTAATTTAAAAGTTCTGGTTAAACTATAAATACTAATACAAAAATAAGCTAGAACGGTTATAAAGTTAAAGAAAGTAATAACAATTGGCATTGTATCAACATAGTAAAATAGCATGATAGATTGTGTGATAATAGCAAGAATTCCTAACAACACATTGACAACTATTGTGATTTTAGCATGTTTATTTATATTTTCCACAAAATATATTTTTAAATTTCTATTTTTTAAAATTAAATAGATAATAAAAATAATAGAATAGATTAAACTAATATAAATTAATCGGTAAAGTGGAATTTGTAATAACTCATTAGTAGATATTTGAAAGATTGTTAGAAAGGGATTTAATGCTAAGGCACCAATTATATTGAATATAATTCCAGACACAACAATACAAATACTACTTTTTAACAATGAGGTTTTAAAAATTAAATATACAATAATAATAGTTATAAAATAGTTTAGTAATATATTATAAGGACTAGGAACTATATATGCATTAATGATGCAAACAAAGGAAGTGCATAGAATGCTAACAAGTTGTTGCTTTTTAGTAGAAATTATTTCTAAAATAGTAAGAAATATGCTAATAAATAGAAAGTTTTCAAGAAAAATTCCTATTGAAATGATAGAATTAGCTAATCCTTCATTGGGTGTACTAAATGCTATCCAAATAGTATTAAAAATTTCCATAATTTTTTAAAACCTCCATAAACTCTCTTTTGTACTTAGGTCCAATTTCACAAGTAGAACCATCTGTAAAAGTAATAATACCAGAAACTGGTTCAACATCTTTAATTTGGGCTAAATTTGCAATATAAGATTTATGACATCTCACATAAGTAGATGGTAGTTTTTCTTGAAATTTGTTAAAAGAGCTATAAGTATCATAATCACGAGAAGCTGTATGAAAAACTAATTTCATACCATCTCTTTTAATATATTGAATTTCAGACTCATCAACAATTGTATTTTTGTTGTCTAATTTTATATAAGTTTTACTTAATTCATTCGCATCTTCAAATAAACGTATAATAGTTTCTTCTAATCTTTCATAAACAATAGGTTTAGGAAGATAGTCAAAGGTTTTATATTTATAGGCAAGCATAGCATATTCTAAATGTCCAGTTGTAAAAATAATATAAGGATTCTTTTTTTTCTTTCGGATTTCTTCTGCTAATTCAAGTCCACTTTTATTAGATTTTAAATTAATATCTAACATAACAACATCAACTGTGTTGTGTTCAATATAGTTTAAAATGTCATCTGCATCATGAGATTTGAAAACAACAGAAGCATCATAATTATTTTTAGTAAATAAAGTTTCTAACATTTTTTCTAATCTATCTAATAAATTTAAGTTATCGTCGCAAATTACAAAGTTTAACATAGAACGTCTCCTTTAAATTAATATATCAAGAAAATAAAAGACATAAATCGATAAAATTCAACTAATTCCCTTAATTTTCCAGACATAATAACAATATAATCTA
>CATOLW010000281.1 GCA_951800935.1 uncultured Clostridium sp. | reverse complement strand
ATTTATTAGATCAAGAACAAGATTTTTTAAGGAAAGTGTTAAAAAAAGTAAAACAACGTAGTGAAAAAGAAAATGATTTTTATTATTTAGGTAAGAAATATGATATAATAAAAGTACCCTTTAAAAATATCGAAATAGATGATGATAAAATATATGTTAATGATGAGGATTACTTACAAAAATGGTTAAAGAAGCAAATGAAGATTGTTTTTGAAGAAAGACTTAGTTATTGTTATAATTTATTTGAAGAAGATATTCCATTTCCTAAATTAAAAACTAGGAAAATGAAAACTAGATGGGGTGTATGCAACAAAAGAGATTTATCAGTTACTTTAAATTCTAAGTTAATTAGATATGATCAGTTTATAATTGATTATGTTATTATTCATGAACTTAGTCATTTGGTTCATTTTGATCATTCTAGAGAATTTTGGGATACTGTAGGTAAATATATGCCAGATTACAAAAAGGCAGAGAAAGTACTTAAGGAGTAAAAGAGGTGTTTGTATGAAGAAGGTAAGTTTTATTGTTTTAACAGTTATAATGTGTTTTACTTTTTCTATGTCAGATGCAAGTGCAATAACATTAGGCCAATATATTGAAAAAGCGGAGGCTGCGTTAAATGCAAAAAAAGCTGCAGAATCAAAAAAGAAAATGACAGAGGAAGAAAAAAAGAAGGCGTTAACAGAGAAAGAGCAAGTCGAAGAGGATATAACAAGTACTGAAATTGAAATTGCTAGTCTTGAAAAAGAAATCAAAAATTTAGAGCAATCAATAAAGAAAAAAGATAAAGAAATTAAGAAAATCATGAAATTTGTTCAAGTTTCTAATGGTGAGTCTGCTTATTTGGAATATGCTTTTGGTGCTTCTAGTTTTACAGATTTTATTTATAGAATTTCAGTAGCAGAACAGTTATCTGACTATAATGATAAATTGATAGATAGTTATAATAGTGATATAAAAAGTCTTGGTAAGAAACAAACTGAGTTGGCAGAGAAGAAAGTCCAATTAACTAAAAAAGAGGCAGAATTAAAGGCCTTAGTTCAAAAATTGTCTGCTCAAATTGATGAGTTAACTGATGCTTCTCAATCGTCAGAACAAGAATATCAAAATTTTATGAAATATGTTAAAAGAATGGAAAGCAAAGGTTGTCGTAAGAATGAAGATTTAGCGGCTTGTGAGGCTAGATTGGCTCCACCTCCAGTTAGTGGTGGTGGCAGTGGAGTTACTGGAGGCGGAAATGCTAATGGATTTTATATTCCACTAACACAAGGTAGAGTAACACAAAACTGGAAAGGTGCACATGTACATAATGCTATAGATATCGCTAATTATGAAAATGCTCCTGTGTATGCTATTACTACAGGAATTGTTAGAACTGTAACAAGAGGATGCGGTGAAAAGGTTGTTTATATTGTTCATAATGTTGGTGGTAAAAAGTATACAACTGTTTATTATCATTTAAGAACAGTAACTGTATCTGAGGATCAAATAGTTAATTATACAACACAAATAGGAACTCAAGGTGGTAACCCTAATCATGGTGCTACGTGTGGTTGTACAGGTTCCCATGTTGATGTTAAATTATTTACTGGAGAGTATTTGAGGGACTTTTATACATTGACTGGTGATGGGGCTAAGTATAATACTGACCCTAGAAGATGGCTTACACAATTGCCACCTGTTGGTTCAAGATTTAATCATAGATAAGGAACAATACGTTCCTTTTTTTGACAAAAAAGTTACTTTTTATTTCGTTATAATGATAAAAGGTGATATAATGAAAGTGAAAGTTTTTGATGAGAATCATGAAGCAGATTTGGAAAAATCAATAAATGTATTTATAAGTGAAGAAGAACCAGAAATATTTGATATTAAATTTTCAGTTAGTTCTTCTATATTTGGAGAAGAACAAGTTTTTTGTTTTTCAGCACTTATCCTTTATAGATAGGGTGATTT
>CATOLW010000280.1 GCA_951800935.1 uncultured Clostridium sp. | reverse complement strand
ATATTAGTGGGAGTTTTTGTATTTTCAGATTTTCTCATTAATGTAGGTTTAAATTCTGCTTACAAAGATATTGTAAGAGAAGACAAAAATTCAGAAATTGTTATTTATCAAGCAGATGCAACTTATATAAATGGAAGAATTAGAGGAATCATTCAAAACACCCAAAATGTAGGAGATAAGTATTTAAAAATAGAATTATATTCTAAACGAGATGTATTGGTAGGAAAAGGTTACATAGAGATACAAGACTTAGAAAAAAAGGAATCGCAACCATTTGAATTGCTTTTTAGAGCAAAAGATGTTGCAACTTATAAAGTAGAAACGGTAAAGGAAAAAGAAGCAGGGGATGAAATAGAAATTTTACCAAAAGAATTGACCAAATCAGAAATTGTATTAGGAACAATACTTACTCTTTTGATTTTTTGGGGATAGATTTTATCATTTGACATAGAATAAAATATTATGCTATTATATAATTAGCAATTGCAAAAAGTAGGTTTTGCGATTAAGTAAATCAAATAAAAAAGACTAGGTATGCTCGTACCTAGTCTTTTTTTGCTAATCGTTTAAATGTTTTACTATTAGGTAAATCAAATAAAGTTTTAGCAACTTTAGTAGGTTTTTCAAATAATTTTTAAACATTGTCAACTTAAAAATTAAATTTTACTATTTGGGTCAACATATAAAGTCTTATAATTAGTATAAATTACCATACCAGGTTTGGCACCATTTGGTTTTTTCACAAACTTAACTTCACAAAAATCCACAGGGACATTGGAAGAATTTCTAGCTTTACTATGAAAAGCAACAATCTCAGCACACCTAGCTAAAATAGTATCATCAGGAGAAAAATTAGGAGTAAGCTGCAAAATAGCATGACTACCATGAATGTCTTTTGTATGGAACCATAAATCTGTTTTTTTAGCATATTTTAAACTCAAATAATCATTCTCTTTATTATTTCTTCCTACTAATAAGGTATAACCATTAATGCTGTATTTTAAAGGATTAAAAGAAACATTCTTATTTTTGGTAAGAGAAGACTTTTTTACTTTTGTTTTTGCTTTCTTTTTGTATTTTTCTGTTTTTTCCTTAAAAATCACATTTTCTGAGATTTCTTGGAAGACATAAGAAACTTCTTCCATATTAGTGCAATTTTCTAATTCATAGACTATACTTTCAATATAATTCAATTCTTTTAACGTTTCTTCTTTTTGCAAAGTTACAATTTGCAAAGTGTTTTTTAGCTTTTGATATTTCTTAAAAAAACGTTTGGCGTTAACAGATGGTGTATAACGAGAATCTAGAGGAATCGTGATTTTTTCATTTGTGTAATAATTATCAAGTGTAATTTGACTCAAATTCTCATTCGAAATTTGATATAAGTTGGCTGTAATTAGTTCACCATATAATTGGTATTGTTCCATATCTTCACAAGAATTTAATTTTTCATCAATGTTAAAAAGACGTTTTTTATATTTTTTTAATAACCCTAAAATCATTTTTAAAATACTATCACGATAAACTTTAAATTCTTCAGAAGTTTCTTTTTCATTGTAAAAATCATCAATAAAAAAGTTTAGATGAAAGCAAGAAGAATTAGTTCCTTCCACTAAAAAATAATCTTTCTTTTTTGTATCAATTATTGAGAAATCTAATAAATTACTGTCTGCTCCATTTACAATTTTTTGTAAATAGGCATACATTTTTTTAAAAGAAGCTTCGTTCCATGTGTCTATTTTTAAATGTTGCATGGAAGCTTCGATAAAAGATTGGCTAATCCCATTAAAAACTTTATCAATGGAATTGTTCGGTATAACTTTCTGATAAAAATCTTCAAAAGTAAGACAATCTAAAAAGTTTGCTTTATTAGTACTTGGATAGGTATATTTAACATGAGGAACAATGCTTCTCAAACTATCTTCATTACGAATATGTCTTAAACTATCAATTATCCTATTTTGCTCATCTAA
>CATOLW010000279.1 GCA_951800935.1 uncultured Clostridium sp. | reverse complement strand
TATAGATTTAGGTGGGAGCCAAAGATGCATTAAAACCACAACGCGGAAAAATATATAGGAGGTGTTTTTCGTGACAAACTTAGTTAATAAAATAAAATTACAAATTCCTGCAGGAAAAGCTACACCTGCTCCACCAGTTGGAACAGTTTTAGGACCTGCTGGAATTAATTTACAAGATTTCTGTACAAAGTATAACGATGCAACAAGAGATAAAATGGGAGATATTTTACCAGTTGAAATTAATGTCTATGAAGATAGAACATTCGACTTCGTAATTAAAACTCCACCTGCTGCATTCTTACTTAAGAAAGTTAGTAAAATAAATAAAGGTTCAGTAAAAGGTAAAAACGAAATCGTTGGAACAATTACTGAGGCACAATTAAAAGAAATTGCTGAGATAAAACTTCCAGATTTAAATTGCTATACCGTAGAAGACGCTATGAAAATAGTTGAAGGTACCGCTTTAAATATGGGAATAAAAGTAGAAAGATAATTAAAATAATAAAAAATTACATAGGTAATACCTATGTGGGAGGATTACGCATCTAATTCCACTATAACCACATAAGGAGGTAAAACAATGAAAAAAGGTAAAAAATATACTGAAGCTGCTAAAAAAGTTGAAAAAAATAAATTATATACAAAAGAAGAAGCAGTTAAGTTAGTTAAAGAAACTTCAGTAACTAGTTTTGATGCAACAGTAGAACTTGCTATGCGTTTAAACTTAGATACAAAAAAAGCTGATCAACAATTAAGAGGAGCAATCGTACTTCCAAAAGGAACAGGAAAAACTAAAAAAATATTAGTAATCGCTAAAGGTGAGGCTGCTAAAGCTGCTAAAGAAGCAGGTGCAGACTACGTTGGAGATACTGATATGTTAGAAAAAATCGAAAAAGAAAATTGGTTCGATTTCGATTCATTAATTGCAACTCCAGATATGATGCCAGCATTAGGTAAAATTGGACGTATCTTAGGTCCAAAAGGTTTAATGCCAAACCCTAAAACTGGAACAGTTACAGTTGATACTAAAAAAGCTGTAGAAGAAGTTAAAAAAGGACGTGTAGAATATCGTACAGATTCATATGGTAACGTACACGTTGCAATTGGTAAAGTTTCTTTCACAGAAGAAGATTTACTAGAAAACTTAAATGCCTTTGTATCATTAATTGCTAAAAGCAAACCATCAGTTGTAAAAGGAACTTATATCAAAAATATATCAGTTGCTTCAACTATGGGGCCTGGAGTAAAAATTGATACAAATAGTTTTGACTTTTAAAAGTCATTATGAGATAATTAAAACGTTCAGAAATAATGCCGTAGACAGTAGGTGCATATAATGCTTAATTCCCTACCGAGGATACTTATTTTATAAGTCTTTTCGCCCTGTCTATGATGGGGCTTTTTTACGGAATTATATAGAAAAAATTATATAAGGAGGTGCAGAAGTTGGCTAATCAAAAAATCTTAGATAAAAAACAAGAAATAATCGATGAAATTAGTGCAAAAACAAAAGATGCTAGTTCAGTTGTGTTCTTCGAATATCAAGGGCTAACAGCAATGGAAACAAATGCATTAAGAAGATTATTGAGAGAAACAGATTCAGATTTCAAAATCTATAAGAATACTTTAGTTAAAAGAGCTTTAGATACATTAGAAATCGATTTAACAGAACATTTAGAAGGACCAAAAGCAGTTGCTTTCAGTAGCGATGCTGTTGCTCCAATCAAAGTTCTAAGTGATTTCGCTAAAAAACATCCAGCATTAGTTTTAAAAGTTGGTATCGTTGAAGGTGAAATAGCTGATGAAGCAAAATTAAAAGAATTATCTGCTATCCCATCAAGAGAAGGACTACTTACAATGCTTGCTGGTGGTTTAATGGGAACAGTAAGAGATTTATCAATCAGCTTAGACTTATATGCAAAAGAGTTAGAAGAAAAATAAAAATAAATAAAATTGAAGGAGGAAAAGTAAAATGGCAAAAT
>CATOLW010000278.1 GCA_951800935.1 uncultured Clostridium sp. | reverse complement strand
GGTTGGTTATTTTTACGAACAGGTATGTTTTTACGAAAAAACGGTTTGCCATACTTTTGATTTTTATTGCGCTTGTCCCGTTCATTGTAGGAATTATCGTTCTTGCATTTTATGGTGCGTTTGGCGAAGAGTCCACTGTTATGAGCATAAACTGGGTTGTTTTATGGATAATCATAACGGCGGTTGCCGTACTTGAAAGCGTATTATCGTTTGTGTTGGCAAGGCGCAACAATGCAAAGCTATAAGAGGTTTGCAACGCAAAAAACCATTTTTTTTCAAAAATCATTTTCTTTTCTTTTAAGTCGAATGTGCTGTTTTCCAAAGCTGTCGCAATGTTTTCCTCCGCTTTAGTCTTAAACTTTTCGTCATCAAGCCGCTCGCCCGACAATATTTCATTTATGCTATCGTCATACATTTTACTCAATATTTGAAGCATTTCAACGGGCGGTATATAGTTCCCGTTTTCCCAACGGGAAATAGTTTTATTAGTAACGCCAATTTTTTCTCCTAATGCTTCCTGCGTAAGATTATTTTCCTTTCGTAATTCGGATAAAAATATTCCAATTTTCTGCATATCCATATTTTAAATGCTCCCTTCTTGATACTTCTATTTTATCATATATGAATATAAAAGTATTGCCCATAAACAGCGAATTGCAATTTTTACAGAATAGTCATAACCTAAGACGAATATTCTATATTAACTGTTTACCACTCAGCCATTATATCATATTAGAAGATTAGAAACTAAAAAAAGCGGTAGATAATGATATACGTATTACTTTCGCCTAAACTTCCTATTAAAAGTATTTTCATTCCCCATTTATGGGCTTTGAGAGTCTTGCGACGAACAAAAGTTTTTGATATAATGTGTAAGATTTTGGGCGTATATTTTGCTCGTACCTTAAATGCCACCATTCGAAGGGATTAAATATTCCCTATGAAAGATACGATTTCGGAGCTTTATTTTTCCTTATTGCATTGTTTCTTGTGTAATGACAGAATTTTCTTCTTGATCTGATTGGATTTTTAAAAAATTATAGGTGCTGGTTAAAACAGTAATAAAAATAGCCATGGTCGGAGATCTATCCTGTCGTCCTAGGGTGGGTTCAATAAAACGACGCTTTTGTTGATATCTTAAATATTGATGTCTAGCTGTTGGATCAAATACAACAACTAAAATCATTGTTAATCCAATATCAAATACATCTTCTACAGGCGTAAATTGAATAGGATCATCATTTATATGGTAATCGACAATTTCAAAAACGTAATCGTAAAAAACGATGGTGAGAGCGATTACAGCAATTGGATCAAGATAAATTATTAAAAAACCTGCTAGCATACCTGTTGCAACAGAAGCATAATAGGAAGGTACAGTACTTATTTTTATATCCTCTAAAACAATCGATTCATTAAATAATAATAAAGAGATGATTACATCTGAAAGAAATTGAGAGGCTACTCCAGTTTTAGCTCCCTCTAATATATTAGGAAGAATATGGCTTCTATCAAGTTGTTTGTGATACTCTAAATTATATTGCATATGAATCTGTCCTTATTTTTATAATATTCTTTCAATTTAGACAATTTTAGGCTATAATATCATAAAGGAGTGGTTTTGATAATGAAAAACAGATTGTATAATCTAAGAAAAAATCATAAATATACTCAAGAAGAGTTAGCAAAAAAGCTAGGAGTTACTAGACAAACCATAATTTCTATAGAACAGGGAAAATACATAGCTTCTTTACCACTTGCTTTAAAAATGGCCAAAATTTTTGAAGTTCCATTAGAACAAATATTTGATTTGGAAGAGGGTGAATTATAGTGTATGCAAAAGAGAAGATGAAAAAGGGAGTAAAGATAAGACTTATAGTGATGAGCTTATCTGCTGTATTACCTATTATTTTATTAATATTATTTGATTTACCTTTTTTTAAAGATCGATTTGTTGTTTATAGTGATTTATTTGTTTTAAGATATGC
>CATOLW010000277.1 GCA_951800935.1 uncultured Clostridium sp. | reverse complement strand
GTATTTTTTATCATGTTTGTAGCATTTATCAATCGGAATGCCAAATGGAAATATACTAATATGGTATGCATTATTTGCAGCTTGGGGAACAGACATATCAGCCTATGTAATCGGAAAACATTTTGGAAAACACAAATTTAGTAAAGTGAGCCCTAAAAAATCAATAGAAGGATGCATAGGGGGAGTAATAGGGGCCATAATATTAATGTTAGCTTATACTTATTTTGCAAATCAATATTGGGGAATGAATTATTCTTATTTATACATAACAGGAATTGGAACGATATTAAGTTTAGTAGGACAAATTGGAGACTTTGCAGCTTCTAGCATCAAAAGATTTGTAGACATCAAAGATTATAGCAATCTAATACCAGGACATGGAGGAATGTTAGATAGAATTGACAGTCTAATTTTCTTAGCACCATTTGCCTATGCACTATTTACATTATTGTGATGTCGCACTGGGGACGTTTCTTTCTGCGACATTTTGTCGCAGAAAGAAACGTCCCCAACACGACAAAAGGAGGAAAAAGTGATTACCTTTTTAATTTCAGCCATTAAGATTATTGTATTATTAGGTGTCCTAATTACCATTCATGAATTAGGACATTTTATGGTAGCTAAACTTTGCAAAGTAAAAGTAAATGAATTTGCTATCGGCTTTGGACCAGCTATATGGCAAAAACAAGGAAAAGAAACAAAGTATACTTTACGATTAATTCCTTTGGGTGGTTATAATAACTTAGAGGGAGAAGAAGAAGCGTCAGAAAAGGAAGGCTCTTTTTCAAAAGCAAGTATCCCAAAAAGAATAGCAATTGTATTAGCAGGTGCGATGGTGAATATTTTGTTTGCTATTATCATTTATTTTACAATAATTGCAATTTCAGGTACCTATATCTCAAATGAAATAGATAGCATAATAGATGGATATGCAGCTCAAAATATTGGGTTACAATCAGGAGATAAAGTAATAGAAGGAAATGGTAAAACCATTAAAAGTAAAAAAGATTTAAACAAGATAGTAGCAGAATCAGAAGGAAAAGAAATTGAAATAAAAATAGATAGAAAAGGAGAAATCATAACCTATAATATACTTCCAAATGAAATAAAATCAAAAGTAACAGGAATCTATTTAGATGAAAATTGTAAAATTGTAGCAGTAGAAAAAGGAAGCCCTTCTGAACAGCAAGGAATACAAGCAAAAGATAAATTACTAAAAGTAAATGGTGTAGAAGTAAAAAATGATACTAATAAGGCACTAGAAGAGATTAGCAAAAAAAGTGTTAATAGCATGACACTTACTGTTCAAAGAGGGAACGAAGAAATTACAATTGAACTAACACCAGATTACGAAGTAACTTATGTGTTAGGTGTTAATTTAAAGCTAGCAAAAGATACCTTTAGTAATAGATGCATTAATGGAGCTATGCAAACACAAGAATTTTTAGTATCTATTGTAGATAATTTGAAACAATTATTTACAGGTCATGTAGGAGTAGATCAAATGATGGGACCAGTTGGTATTTCAGAAGTAGTTGCTAAAACAGATGGAATAAGAGAGTTCTTCGAAATGATGGCACTGATTTCGTTATCCTTAGGAGTAACGAACCTACTTCCAATACCTGCTTTGGATGGAGGAAAGATTTTAATTTTATTGATTGAGGCAGTTCGTAGAAAACCAATGAAACAAGAAACAGAAGTGAATATTCAATTGTTAGGCTTTGCACTATTAATTGCTTTATCATTATATGTAACATATAATGATATTTTAAGGATATTTTAGTAAGGAAGAAAGCAAGTTTATATTGCTTTTTTCAATGTTATATAGTAGAACAATCCTAGAAAAAATACAACATAAGATAAAAAACTGGGAGGTCAAAAGATGAAAAAATCAAGAAAACAAAAGGGAATTACATTAATTGCGTTAGTAGTAACGATTTTATTCTCTTATGACGAAAAATTAAAATGTAGTAATAGCAAAGGTTTCCTCCTAGTA
>CATOLW010000276.1 GCA_951800935.1 uncultured Clostridium sp. | reverse complement strand
ATTTTTGCTGTTTTTATATTTTTGCTCTTTACCAAAACTTTGAACTACTAAATCAAGATGTCTTAAAAGTTGATCTAAAAAAAATAATCGAAGAAGAAAAGAAAGATAAAAATATAAAAACAGCAAAAATAGTAGCTAATTTACCATACTATATAACCACTCCTATTATTATGAAATTATTGGAAGAACAACTACCTTTAGAAAGTATAACCGTTATGATACAAAAAGAGGTAGCCGATAGACTAATTGCCATACCAGGAGAAAAAGAAACAGGAGCCATTACTTATCGTGTTTATTATCATGCAAAATCAGAAGGAATTTTAGAAGTGCCCAAAGATTCTTTTATACCAGAACCAGAAGTAACCTCAAAAGTAATTCGACTAAATATTAGAAAAGAGGCACCTGTCCAAGTGGAAAAACCAGAGCTTATGTTTCAAATTATTAAAAGTGCTTTTATGCAAAGAAGAAAGACCTTATTAAATGTACTTGTTAATACTAAGATATTTTCAAATAAAGAAGAAGGAATCAATAAATTACAAAAATTAGGAATGAATTGCAATATAAGACCTGAAAAATTAACATTGCAAGACTATGCAAACCTTGTAAAACTGATAGAAAAATCTGACAATTAGAAAGTTAAATATTTTGTGATAAAAGTATTCTAATTTTATAAGAGATATGATATAATGAAAAAGAAGTATAAACTAGGGAGAATTATGATGAATCAGATTTTGATTACCAAAAAACTGTATGTTACACCAGAATTGAAGAAAAAGAAGAAACTCTATAAATTTGAGTTCTTTTTATCAGTCTTTTTAGTGTGCGTGTTAGTATCTGCTTATATTTATGCTGAATACGACAGAAACAAAAGCGAGCAAGTATCACAAGAAATATTAGCTAATTTAGAAATTCCTGAAGAAGATACAACAGTTGCTAAAAACAATGTATTGGTAGTTGTTTTAAATGAAGATGAACCACAAGAAGTTGAACCTAAAACTAATACAAAAGAAGTACAAAAAACAGCAAGCGGTCATCAGTATACAACAATAGCAACAATTAATATCCCCAAAATAAATGTAACTTATCCAATTATTGATGGACCAACTGATACTTCGGAAGAAACAGAAGATTTATTAAAAATATCTCCTACTAAATTCTGGGGACCAGATCCAAATGAAGTGGGTAACTTTTGTATAGTAGGTCATAATTATAGAAATAGTAGATTTTTTAGTAAAGTTCCAACATTAGAAGAAGGAGACAGCATTGAAATAACTGATTTGCTAGGAAAAAATAAAAGTATCACTTATAAAGTTTATATTAAATATCAAGTAGATCCAACAGACGTTAGTTGTACAACACAATTAACAAATGGAAGAAGAGAAATTACTTTAATTACCTGTACAGATGATAGTAAATATAGAGTAGTTGTTAAAGCAAGACAAGTAAAATAGTAAAAAACTGATATAAAAATATATCAGTTTTTTTGTTTGCTTAAGAAACTAAAATAGAAAAGCTACATATAATAAAGAAAGAGAGAAAAGAGGAGGGGCATATTTGTGGCTAAAATATTAGTATTTAACAATGATACAGATAGGATGGAAACCTATTATAGAGGAGAAAATGAACCAATGCCTTATAATACAAATGCAACCTTAAAGGTAAGAGAATTTAGAGGTTCTAGTAAAAGTAATATATTATGGACAACAAAGAGATGTATGCAAAGTTGGAATAGCCAAAGATATATATATGGAGGTCCAATACCAGTAGGATTTGCTTTCAAAAGGCCTTATGAAGGTGGTCATGGAAATCAATTTTAACAAACCTTAAGTATACATTAATGAAATGATAAAAAGATAAGTAGTAATTATTCATTAATGTAAACAAATTCAATATTTAGAAAAAATACTTAGCTTTTATATAGGGCTAAGCATTTTTTATGAGTGTAATTTTATTACTGTCTATTTATACATTTCATTAAAAAATTGTATAAAAGGTGGTAA
>CATOLW010000275.1 GCA_951800935.1 uncultured Clostridium sp. | reverse complement strand
ATCCTGTTTCTACCGTTTTTCCGAGTACATTCTCTTAATAATTCAACATGATAGCCAGAAGAACGTACAGCAGATTCTAATAATTCAAAATGAATAGGTGCCATTTGAGGAATTAAGATGGTGTAATCTTTACGCATTTCTTTGGTAAATATCTTTTTCTTAATACCATAATTACCGATATTTTGCTTTTCTTGTTTATCTTCTTGTTCACGTTTTTTCATGCTAGCAAGTAAAGAACGAATACGAATTCTAACAGCGCCTAAGTTATTGACTTCATCTATTTTTATTAAAGTATACATTTTATTAAAACTAGTCAAAATTTCTTCTACTTGGTCAGTAGTTACAGCATCTACTCCACAACCAAAAGAATTTAACTGGATTAATTCTAAGCAATCATGTTTTCCAACGAAATCTGCTGCTGCATAAAGCCTTGCATGATATACCCATTGATCTACTACACGAATAGGTCTTTTGGCTTCTGTTTTGTCAGATATGCTATCTTCTGTTAAAACGGCAAGTCCTAAAGAAGTAATAAGAGTATCAATTCCATGATTAATTTCAGGATCTACATGATAAGGACGACCAGCTAAAACAATACCTTTTAAGTTGTTTTCTCTTAAGTATCTTACTGTTTGAGTACCTTTATTGTGGATGTCTTTTTTACATTTTTGGTATTCAATTTCTGCTTTTTCAGCAGCTTCTAATAATTCTGATTTTGTGAAATGGTAACTTTTAAATTCTTCTAATTCCATTATTTTTTTGACTAAGTTTTTCTTGTCAAAAGGTAAAAATGGATTTAAAAACTTTATGTCATCTTTTTTTAATTTTTCTATATTGTTTTTCAATACTTCAGAGTAAGAAATAACAATAGGACAATTATAATGATTATCAGCTTTTTCATATTCCTTTCTAGAATATGGAATACAAGGATAAAAAATAGTCTTAATTCCCTGTTCTAATAAGCTTTCAATATGACCATGAGAAAGTTTGGCGGGATAACAAACAGATTCAGATGGCATTGACTCCATTCCTTTTTCATAAGTTTTACGTGTACTTTTTTCAGAAAGAATAACACGGAAACCTAAATTAGTTAAAAAGGTAAACCAGAATGGATAATCTTCATACATATTTAAAACTCTTGGAATACCAATGGTTCCTCTCGTAGCAAATGGTTCTTCTAAAGGTTTATAGTTAAATAGTCTTTCTTGTTTATACTGAATTAAGTTTGGCAATTCTTTGGATTTTGTAATTTGACCTGCACCTTTTTCACAACGATTACCAGACACATGGATTTGTCCATTGCTAAATTTATTAATCGTTAATTTGCAATGATTTTCGCAGGTTTGGCAACGTGTATGGGTTACTTTAATTTCTAAATGGTCTAATTCTTCTGCTTTTAATATAGTAGATTGATATTCCATATCCAAATTTGCTTCATATTGTTCTTTGGATAAAAGAGCCATTCCGTAGGCACCCATTAAACCAGAAATATCAGGTCTTACTACATTTTTTTCAACAATTAATTCAAAGGCACGTAAAACTGCATCATTGTAAAAAGTACCACCTTGTACAACAATATGTTTCCCTAAAGTTTCTACATCTCTTACTTTCATAACTTTTTGAATGGCATTTTTAATAACAGAATAAGATAAACCACTTGAAATATCACCAACAGAATATCCTTCCTTTTGGGCTTGTTTGATTTTAGAGTTCATAAATACAGTACAACGAGAACCTAAATCAACAGGCCTTTTTGCGTTAATTGCTTCTTTTACAAATTCAGATATTTCAAGATTTAGACTTTTAGCAAAAGTTTCAATAAAAGAACCACAGCCAGAAGAACAAGCTTCATTTAACATGATATTATCAATAGAACCATTTTGCATACGAATGTATTTCATATCTTGTCCACCAATATCAATAATAGCTTTTACATTGGGTTCAAAAGTTTTTGCAGCTGTATGATGGGCAATGGTTAAGATTTCATTTAGGTCAACTTGAG
>CATOLW010000274.1 GCA_951800935.1 uncultured Clostridium sp. | reverse complement strand
CACGAAATACACTATTGAAAGTATTGGCTCTTGGACGTAAATGTGAGATAGTTCTTAAATATTCAAAAGAATGTTTTTTCTTTTGAAGAGGATAACTACTATCAGAAAGATTTTCTATTTCAATCGTAGCTGCTTGGATTTCAAATGGTTGTTTTGAATTTTCTGTTAAAATGAATTTTCCTATTACTTTAATAGAAGAGCTAATAGTTAACTTGCAGATTTCTGCAAAATTTTCTAAAGTATTGTTAAAAACAATTTGAACATTTTTAAAAAAAGTTCCATCATTTAATTCAATGAATCCAAAGCTTTTTGAATCTCTTACTGTTTTTACCCAACCTTCCAAGGTAATTTCTTTGTTAGTATAGTTTTGTGTGTTTTTATACAAATCTTTTACAGTTATTGTTTTCATTTTTTTCCTCCATTTTTTTATTATGCACCTATTATATGATATTATGTGAGATTTTTCAAGAGTTTGTTAGATTTCGTAATTGTTTGCAAAAATTATGTAAATGTTATATAATATAAAGTATAGGCAAATCCTATAACAAATTAAGAAGGAGGTAGTCCAAAGATATTTGGACGAAGAAAGTCATGGGAAGTGAGTACAATACAAAAAAGAGATTCGAAGGCTACAAAGAGCAAGTTGATATGGGAGTTTTTCCTGCTTTTATGATTAAGGACATGGTCAATTTAAATGGAGCAATTCCAGACTTTGCTCGGCAGGAGTTAAAAGATTTAGTGGCTGAAGAGTATCGAGAAGAGTTCTAGCAGTTTGCCGCCAAAGACAGGTGCTTTTGGCGGCACTTCTCAATTTATAAGGTAAATAAGAAAAAGCAATTGACATAAGTAAAATAAAATGATAAAAAATAATTACCAATAAAATTAAGAGGTAACAATGATAAAAATAAATCTAGAAAAACTAAAAAAATTGAAATTAAATAGCAAAAACTTTTATGTGTTAGCAGATTTTGACAATACCATAACAGCCAAAGAATGTAGAACGAGTATGGGACTAATTACACATTCAGGGAGATTTAAAAAAGGTTTTACAGAAGAACATGAAAAAATATGCAATCAATATAAGATAAAAGCAATAGCAGCTAAAAATAATGAAATAAAAAATGAAATGTGGAATAAAACACTAGGTGGCTTTTTTGAATTATTTAAAAAATATGGCTTAACGAAAAGCATGCTAGAAAGTATTGTGCAAAAATCAGATATTAGGCTAAGAGAAGGTTTTTTAGAATTTATCTCGTTTTTATACCAAGAAAAAATACCACTTATTATTATCTCGGCAGGAGTAGGAAATTTTATAGAGATATTTTTAAAAAATAATCATGTTTTTTATGACAATATAACAATTTTATCAAATTTTATTTCATTTGATCAACAAGGAAAGATAAAAGAAATACCTAAAAATATTATTAACCCAGCCAATAAAAACGAAATTTCCATTTCAAAAGAAATACAACAAAAGATTGAAAACAGAGAATATATAGTTCTTTTTGGAGACACACCAGGAGATATCAAAATGATGGAAGGCAAGGAGAAAAATAAAGTTTTATCCATTGCTTTTGCCAACAAAACAGAACATATAGAAGAACTAAAAAATAAATTTGATATTGTATCAGAAGATAGTAAGATATTAGAATTACTAAAAGAAAATAAGAAAGGTAGTTAAAGATGGAATTATATATTGTACGACATGGACAAACAGACTCAAATATAAAAAAACTATATGACAATATTTTGTTAGATGAAGATATTAATGAGATGGGAATTAAACAAGCAAAAAAGCTAAGAGATAAAATAGAAAATATAAAATTTGATGTAATTTATTCCTCGCCATTGTTAAGAGCCAAACATACAGCAAGCATTATAAATGTTCAAAACAATGAAATTATAATTGATAAGAGATTACAAGAAAGAAATCCAGGAAATCTTAAAGGAAAACCATTAGAAAGTATAAATCGTGAAGAATATTGGAATTATCATTCTCTTATTA
>CATOLW010000273.1 GCA_951800935.1 uncultured Clostridium sp. | reverse complement strand
AATTGTTGAAAGAACTGCAATTTATAAAGAATTAATGGATTATTTATTTAAAGTATAAAGATAAAAAATAGTTTCTATGGAAAAGTAAACCATAGGAGCTTTCTTTTTTATGTAATATAAGGTAACCTTATTGTAATATAAATAAAATAATGATATGATAAAGACAAATAAAAAGTAAAAGGGGAAATTGAAAAAATGATATTAAACAATTGGATACTATATATGATATTATATCTAGTATTAGCAACAATATTTACACGGGAGCTTTAAAGTGGCAACAAAAACAATGCAAAAAACGGGAGCACTAACAGTGTTATTGCAACTAATAGCAGGATTAATAGCATTACTTTTTTGTCCAATTTTTGAAATGAAATTGCCAACCAATAGTAGTGTCTATATTATGCTGGGAATTTCTGTTATATTTTATGCTATGACAGATAGAATAAATACAAAAGTAAGAAGTGGAATAGAAGCATCTACCTTTACTATGTTAAAGCAATTGTCTACGACCTTTATGATTTTTGCAGGGTTACTTTTCTTTAAAGAGCCATTTATACTAACAAAATTTATTGGTGCTATGTTAATCATTGCTAGTAACATTTTAATTTTTTATCAAAAAGAAAAAATTGAATTTAATAAGTATATTGCCTTAGGAATTTTGGGAAATATCTTTTTTACGGTTGCTCTATTTTTAGATGTTAATATTTCAGATAACTTTAATTTGCCATTTTATGTAGCAATTACATTAATTGTACCAGCTATACTAATTATGATAGTTGAAAGAATTAAGCCATCTGAAATAAAAAATGAAATGATTAGTGGAAATAAAAAAGCAATAGTAATTACAGCACTATCATGGGGAATGTCAATTATTTGTAACCTAAGGGCTTATCAACTACAAAAGGTAAGTATTGTTGCACCGTTAAGTGGGTTAACTGTTATATTAAATGTAATTGCTGGCTATTTGTTTCTAAAAGAAAAAGATAATATGCTAAGAAAAATAATTGCAGCTATTGTAATTTTGATAAGTATTATTTTAATTAAAGTATAATAAAGGAGAAGAAAAATGGAAAATAAAGATTTAGAAAAAGAAATTGAACAAATTAAACAAAGAAATCAAAAGGTGGAACTAGACAAAAAATGGGAGACAAGTGTAACCAGGAAAATTTGTATTTGCATATTGACCTATCTTGTAGTAATAGTGTATTCATATTTAATCAATAAAGTTAATAACATTTTTTTAAGTTCATTTGTTCCTGTAATTGGATTTACTTTATCTACGATATCACTAAATTTTATTAGAAAGTTATGGGAAAAACAATAAGGGGGAGAGAAATGAGCCAAAATGAAATTACCAGACCAACTGTAATGGAAGTAAGCATTGAAAACTTTCTATACAACATAAAACAAATCAAAAAAAGGTTAAAGGATAATACAACCATTATGCCAATTATGAAAGCCAATGCTTATGGAACTTATTTAAATACAAGATTAGAAGTAATAAATGAGTTCGAAATAATAGGAGTAGCAACAGTAGATGAAGGAATGTTTTTACGAAGCATAGGATTTCAAAAAGAGATATTTTTGTTAAATCAACCAGATAGAAATGAGATTTCTAAAATTGTAGAAAATAAGTTAATCATTGGGCTATCTTCAAAGGAATTTTTAAAAGAAGTACAAAAACAAGAAAAACCAATGAAAGTTCATTTAGAAATAGAAACAGGAATGGGAAGAACAGGAATTGCTTTAGAGCAGTTAAGCGATTTTTTAGAAGAAATGAAACAAATGCCTAATATGAAAATAGAAGGAATTTATACACATCTATCATCACCAGATATAGATATAAAATATACCAAAGAGCAATTAAGTATTTTTCAAAAAGCAATAAAAATAATAAATAACCAAGTAGAAAAAATTAAATATATTCATACATTAGCTTCTAATGGGACAATCAATTTTTTCTACTTGGTTATTTATTATTTTTATTACTTTTTGAACTACAATTAATTGA
>CATOLW010000272.1 GCA_951800935.1 uncultured Clostridium sp. | reverse complement strand
TAGCATTTTTGCCATTTCACCATATTTTTGGTTCTACTTGTATGATTGTTATGCTTGCCTTTGGGGTAACCACTGTATTTCCAGATGGACTTCGTTATATTGCACAAAATTTAAAAGAATACAAAGTATCTATTTTTGTTGGAGTTCCGTTATTAGTAGAAACAATTTATAAAAGAATTGAACAAGGAATTGCCAAAAAAGGAAAAACAAAAACAGTTGCTTTTGCTAAAAAAATAAGCAATCTGTTATTAAAGTTACGGTATTGATATTAGAAAAAAATTATTTAAAGAAATATTAAATGAACTAGGAGGAAGTCTAAGATTTGTAATTTCTGGAGGAGCGCCATTAGACAAAAAAGTATCACAAGGATTTAATGAACTAGGAATCAATGTAGTACAAGGATATGGATTAACAGAAACTTCACCAGTTATTGCTGCAGAAAATGTCAAAAAAATGAAATATGGTTCAATTGGATTTCCAATGGAAAACGTACAATTAGAATTATACAATCAAGATAGCCAAGGAATAGGAGAAATCAGAGTAAAAGGACCAAATGTAATGCTTCGGTTACTATGAAAACGAAGAAGCAACCAAAGAAGTATTAAAAGATGGATGATTCTATACAGGAGATCTAGCTTACTTTGACAAAGAAGGTTATTTATTCCTAGCTGGTAGAAGAAAAGATATGATTGTTTTAAAAAATGGAAAAAAAGTATTTCCAGATGAATTAGAAACGTTAATCAATCGATTAGATGAAGTAAGTGAATGTATTGTTTATGGTATGCCAGACAAAAAAGATCAAAATGATATCAAACTTTCTGTTAAAGTAGTATATGACAAAGAAATGATAAAAGAAAAATATCCAGAAATGAAACAAGAAGAATTAGAAAAACTAATTTGGCAAAAAATCAAGGAAATCAACAAAACATTTCCACCTTATAAATATATCAAAAATATGATACTAACAGACCAAGAATTAATCAAAACAACAACAAAGAAAGTAAAAAGAAATGAAGAGATCAAGAAACTTTTAAATGAAAATAAATAAATGAGATGGCTTAAGTTGTGCTTGTCTCAATTTAGCCATTAAAATAAAAAGCAAACTTAAAAGATAGGTTTGCTTTTTGTTTATTTAGATTTCTGTTATTTTTAAGTTGAATTTATCTTCAAATACTTTTTTCTTGGCAATGTATTCTTTGGTTTTAACACCTTTTACATCAATAATTTCAGTTGAATTGTCTTTATGAAAAATAATAAAATCAGCTTTATATTTTAATTTGGGTGCTAAAATAAAAGTAGGTTGTATACAAAAACCATTAATTTCTTTCCCTTGCAAACGTAGTTTTAATTCACAATAATAATCCGCTTCTTTTTGGCTATCAAAAGTATGACCATCGATTGAAACTTTATTAGCATGATATTTACTAGTTCTTCTATTTCCATTTGTAAAATTTTTATAATCATCCACTGACCAATGTTCCATTTTTAAAACACCTCTTGTCTAATTTTGTATTATTATATAGAAAAAAACAAAAAAGTGCAACAAAAAACTAGGATTTTTTGGAAGGTATGATATAATACTAAAATATTTTATAATAAAAACATATTTGAACGAAAAATGCAAAACAAAAGTTTATTTTGAGAAAAATTAGAATAGAAAAATAAGTCAAAAAATAGTTTACGAAATGTTTTTTGACTTATTATTTTTTGTCTGTTTTAATATGCTTTTTTTGAAAATAATGTTATAATTATAGCGATAACTAGTAATTTATGGAGGAATTTGAATATGGAAAAACTTATATCGTTTGGTTGGATATATATAACATTAGCAGTATCATTTATATTATTAGTCAAGGAAATTATACAGTCAAATAAAGATACAAAAATTAAAGTTATTCTATTGTCTTTACTAAATTTTATAAATTATTGTTTATTGATATATTGTTATAGCTTTGTGTCATGGGTTGCTAAATCAGATAAAGTCCACAATTATCCGTATCATTATCCATTTTGTATT
>CATOLW010000271.1 GCA_951800935.1 uncultured Clostridium sp. | reverse complement strand
TTTATCTCCCTTACATATTTTATGTAAGTCCTTTTCCCCACATATTAAAGCCGCTAGTATCTTATACTCTTTCTTGCCTTCATTATAACAAATTTTTCCTAGTTTATCTAGGTTATATTCATAGATTGTTAAATTGTCTATATACTCTCTTCCACTTTCTTTATCTATTAATTTATATATACATCTCTCTGGGTAATCTTTGGGTAAGCCACTTGTTAAGTTTATTTGAATGAATGTATGCATTTTATCATATGTTTCGTGTTCTTTTATATCTTCTACATATTTTCCAAATATAAATGACGCATTTCTTCTTGATAATGTACTATAGTTTGACATGTTTATTTCTATATTGTACTGAACTTTATTTTCATCTTCTACTAATACATCAAGCGTTCTCTTTTTTGTACTTATATTTGGTTTTATTACCTCTTGCATTAATGGTCCTTTTATTATTTTTACTTTTTTTCCTACGGTTACTTCTAATATTTTTTCTAATAAGTCTTTATTTCTTTCATCACTAAATACTGACTTAAATAACATATCTGTTCCTGCTTTATAAAACTTCTTTTTAGTTACTGGGTCTATTTCTAAAATGTTTGTCATGTTTTCTCCTTTCCTATTTATTTTAGGGGGATTTTCTTTTTATTCTTTTTTTATAATACTTTTTTGTTTCATCATCCTTTCTATAAAGGTATTTCTTACCCTTCTTATATATCCTACTGCATACATCTACCTAATTCCTTCCTCTAGCACAAAAAAAGTTCAAAAAATTGAACTTTTTAATCATTATAACTATTATTATATAAAAAAAGACTATTTCTAGTCTTCATTTACTACTTCATGACATCTAGGACAAATATCATCAATAATATATCTTTCATTAAAGTAATTCCAGCATCTTTCACATCTAACGCCTTCAAATTTTTGAACTTCTACATTACAATAATCATACTTCTTAAGGTCATCAACACTAATAATAACCTCAGAAACAATTAATAATTGTTTTAAATCAGATAATATAGGTTTCAAAGTTTCTTTATCTTCATCTCTTAAATTCAAATAAACTTTAGCCTCTAATGATTTTCCAATAATTTTTTCATTACGTGCTTCTTCTAATGCCTTATAAACATCATCTTTAATACTAAAGAATACATTCCAAAGTTCTAATAACTCATCTTTATCCTTATAAATAACTGGCTCAGGAAAACTTTCTAAATGAACACTTTGTTCACTAGTTTCTGGAAGTAACTTATAAACTTCTTCACTAGTATAAGGAAGAATTGGTGCCATCAAACGAATTAAAGCATATAAAGTTTCATATAAAACTGTTTGAACACTTCTTCTCTCTAAAGAATCTGCCTTATCAATATATAAAATATCTTTAGTGAAATCTAAATAGAAATTAGACATAGATGAAATATAATTATTTACAAGTTTATAAATCTCATCAAAGTCATATTCATCATAACTTTTTCTAACCTTCTTAACTAATTTGTTAAGTAAAACCATCATATATTTATCAGCAGAAGGCATCTTATCATAAGCAACTTTATCTTTTTTAGGATTAAAATCAAATAAATTACCAAGCATAAATCTATAAGTATTTCTAATTTTACGATAACTTTCTTTAACTTGTGCAAGTAACTCATCACTAAAACGAACATCTTCAGTGAAATCCACGCTACAAGCCCATAATCTCAAAATATCAGAACCATGTTTAGAAACAACTTTCATTGGATCAACAACATTTCCAATACTCTTACTCATTTTATTACCCTTACCATCTAAAACAAATCCAGTAGAAAGCAATTCTTTATATGGACTCTTACCTTCAAAAGCCATACCACAAATTAATGAAGAATTAAACCATCCACGATATTGGTCTGAACCTTCTAAATAAACATCAGCAGGAAAATTCATGCCACGTTCTAATAAAACACCAGCAAAAGAAGTACCAGAATCAAACCAAACGTCCATAATATCTGTTTCTTTAGTAAAATTCCCGTTTGGACTATGCGCATT
>CATOLW010000270.1 GCA_951800935.1 uncultured Clostridium sp. | reverse complement strand
AACAGTAAATATCACTGTTGGTTTCTGCCCTCTCAAAAAAGCTTGTGCTTAAGTAAGTCTTATTCCTCCTCTTCTTCATCATATCCTATTCCAAAAATAAGGTCTTCTAACCGTAACTTGCACAAATTATCTGCCCACATGGTTTCTCCGATATTTTGTGCTACTATTTCTTCCTTTCCTTGAAAATATTCTATGATTTCCTGGAAATCTTTAAAAATCTTCATATCTTCTTTATTATATCGGTTGAAATAAAATATCATTTCATACCGATATTTTTCTGGGATTTCCTCAAGTTCTAAAAGCAAGTCGATTTTTTCTTCATCAAATAGCTTATCTAACTTTGAGAAATCGATTCTTCTAGCAATCGCGTTAAGCTCAGCAATATAACCGCCCTGCATAAGCTCATACACTTCTTCATCCTCGTGCAGGTGCTTTAGTTCTGCTACTACAGATTTTACTGCATCATCTCGTGATTTTTTTTCATAAAATTCATTTCTTTCCTCATTTTGCATTATCTTTTCCCCTTGTCTTTTATATTTAAATTAGTCGAAATCTGGAAATTCGAGAGAGCCTTCAACTAATTTATGTAAATATTATACTAGTTTTTTAATCTTATGTCAATTGTTCTTATTGTATTGACAAATTTCTCCTTTTTATTTAAAATAGTCCTAGAATAAATTTAAGGAGGAACCATTATGTCAGATATCATGTCATATCTATTTGAAACAAAAGCTGTAAAATTTTGTGAAGAAAACAAACCATTCTTTTTAACTTCAGGAACTATCTCACCTTACTTTGTAAACACTCATTTCCTATATGGAAATGAAGCAGAAGCAACCCAATTCCTATCTTATATTGATACTTTATTAGCAGATAGAGTAAACTTACCAAAAAAAGTCTTTGATAAAGTCTTAGTTCAATACGAAAATAATGCCATTTTTAAATATACCATTGATACTATGATAAAAGCTATCACAGATAATGTAAAGGTAGATGAAATTGATTATATCTCTGGAGGAGAAAGAAGAGATTGGTATTTTTCTAATATGATTAGCTTTTTATTAAAAAAACCACATCTTACCTTATTTAAAGATATGGAGGCATTTGTTAGCCCTTATGATTTCTCTTCTACCGAAAAAATAACAGACATTGAAGGAAAAACTGTATTAAACGCATCTGATTTAGTAACAGCTGCTTCTAACTATGTTCGTTCTTGGATACCAGCTGTTAAAAACTTAAATGGTAAACTATTATGGACTTGCTATGTTGTTGATAGAAAACAAGGTGGAACAGAAGTATTAGAAAAAGAAGGTATCAAAACAATACCACTAGCTTTAGTTGATAACACTCTTTTCGAAAAAGCCTTTGAATTTGGAATCATCAATCAAGGACAATTAGATATGTTAAAAGGATTTTATCATGACCCATATGAAACGATGAGAAACTTTTTAATCAATCATCCAGAATTTATTGAAAATGCTTTAAAATCAACAGACGAAAGAACTTTAAAAAGAGTAAAAACTTTAACAGAAGGAAATTTATATAATTTATAAAAAATAGGCCAGAAGGTTAATCCTTCTGGTATCTTTTTTACACATTTCTTTTAATAAGGACTGTCCCTTAATCCCTAAAACAGGGATTTTAAGGAACATCCCCTAATCCCTGTTTATAATTTCATTGCATCTTACTACTGTCACATTATCTGGTATATTTTTTAATACAGTACTATTGGCTCCAATTTTTACATGGTTTCCTACTTGAATTGGACCTAACACTTTAGCACCTGCTCCTACCATAACATGATTTCCAATGTCTGGATGTCTTTTATATTTATCTTTTCCAGTTCCTCCTAATGTACTATTATGATAAATGGTACAATCATCTCCTATTGTTGCTGTTTCGCCTATTACAATTCCCATACCATGGTCAATAAATAATCGTCTTCCAATTTTAGCTCCTGGATGAATTTCAATTCCTGTAAAAAATCTTCCTAGTTGCGAAATAAGTCTTGCTAAAAACAATAAGTT
>CATOLW010000269.1 GCA_951800935.1 uncultured Clostridium sp. | reverse complement strand
ACCATTACTAAATCAAGCCATCCTATTCTTCTTGGTCTCCCTGTTGTCGTTCCATATTCATGTCCTGCTTCACGAATTGCATCACCTATTTCGTTTCTTTGTTCTGTAACAAATGGCCCATTTCCAACTCTTGATGTATATGCTTTAATAACCCCTATTACTTCTTTTATTAAAGTTGGACCTATTCCTGCCCCTGATGCTGTACCACTACTGTTTGGATTAGAAGATGTTGTCATTGGGTAGTCTCCATGATCATTGTCTAACCAAAATGATTGTGCTCCTTCAATGATAATTAGTTTATCTTTTTCTATTACTTCGTCTATAATTGGGTGTATATCCGTAATAAATTCTTGTACTGTTTCTTTGTATTTCATGCAATATTCATATTCTTCTTCTGTTGTAATTTTAGGAAATTTTTCTTCTTGATAAATTCCTTCTTCTATTAGTTTGTTAGCTTCTGCTACTAACACATTATATACTTTTAAATTTTCTGTAATTTTGTGTTTTAATTCTGTTTCTTCATTAAATAAATCACACATTCTTAAATTAGTACGTCTTGCTTTTTCTTCATAAGTTGTTCCAACGCCTCTTCCTGTTGTTCCTACTTTGTTGTCTTTTAGCATTTCGTATAATCTGTCTAATTGTTTATGATGTGGCAATGTGATATGCGTTCTTTGACTTACTGCAAAGTTATCTTTTTCTATTTTTACACCTGCTTTTCTCATTTGCTCGATTTCTTCTGCTAGTACTTTAAGGTCTGCTACTACTCCTGGTCCAATCATAGAAAGTACATCTGGTCGAATAATAGAAGATGGCAATAAGTGCATAGCGTATTTTTTTCCATTTGCTACGACTGTATGTCCTGCATTACTTCCTCCTGTTGCCCTAATTACAATGGATGCATCCTTTGCTTCATAGTGTACTGCTCTTCCTTTTCCTTCGTCTCCATATTGAAGACCAACTATCATTTTTACCGCCATGTTTGTTTCTCCTTTTTTACTTGATTTCTTTTTCAGTTGCATTATATCACTGTCATTTTACGAAGTCAATTGTTATTTAATTGTTATTCTTTTTCCTCTAGAAACAAACCACTCTCCGCTTTCGAATCTATTATGAATGCATTTATATCTAACGTCAAGTCTTATATCTATATCTTGACTATACTTTAAGTAAATTGCTTTATAAACGTTTTCCAAATTCTCAAAATAAACACCTTTATCTTTTGGAAATAAACTTTCAACTTCATCTTTTGATAAGTCTGTTTCTAGATCAAAATGTATGGTTATAACATCTGTATATTTATCATAAACCAATTCTAATCTTGGCTCACGTATCATTTCAAAATTAGTGATTTCTTTTTTGTTTTCTTCTTTGGTCGCAGGTAACAAAAATGGCCATGGCTCACCTGTTGGATAATTATATAGATTAGAAATAGAGGCAATATCTTTTATTAAATCCTCCCATTCTTTTTGGTCTACTAAATTAGTTGGAAGATTAATTCCTATATGGTCAATTCTAGTAATATTCCTAGATAATTTTAATAAAACTTCTTGTAATGATAATTTTTTAATTTCACTTTGTATTCTAATATGATTTGCTTTTCTATTTAGAAAATTTAAATATTTCTTGTTTCCAATATGCCATCTCATTTCATTGACATTTCCTAATTTAAATACAATTGCTGGTTTTAAGTTTAACGATTGCATAAGAATTTCTTTTCCTTCTAAATTCTTTACATAGGTTATCCCTTTTAATAAGTTAGAAATCAGATCAAATAATTCAATGTTTTCATCATTTTTAGGAAATATAAATTCAACTTTTTCTAGCATTTCTTGCTTTTCCTTTCTAAATAAAATAGGGATTTAAGGTCAACCCCTAATCCCTAAAAGAGGGATTTTAAGGAACGTCCCCTAATCCCTATTTTGTTATCCATTTTACTAAGTCTAAATTAGCTGGTTCTAATAACATTTCATGTTTTGGCATAATTCTAAAGGTATAACCATAATTTCCGCCTGTTGTTAATTCTATTTTAGATGT
>CATOLW010000268.1 GCA_951800935.1 uncultured Clostridium sp. | reverse complement strand
AATTTGCAACCTTAAATTATCAAATTCTTCCTTTGTTAGTTGAAAACAAAAATTTTCTGGAAATCTTTCTTTATTTCTTCTTACAGCAAGATTTACATATTTTGTTTCATAATGATATAACATAGCCACATGGTTATTGTATAATATTACACCCTCTCTTTTAAAAAAATCTCCAGAATTCCCCTTTAAATAAAATTCCAGTTCGTTTTTACTATATACTATAACTTTATCAACTAATGTCCTACAAATTTCATCAGTTATTGTTTTTGTGTTTACTATATCACTTACTATTTGTTTTGATTTTTCTATAATTTCATCTTTATTGTCTAATGCTTTTATTTCTTCTTGTTGCTGTTTTAATTCTTCATTTATCCTTTGTAATTCCTGTTCTTTATCTTTTCTTTTTTCTTCCAATTCCTGCTCTGTAATTAAGCCCTTAATACATAATTCTATTGCTCTTTGTCTTTCTGTTTCCAATTCTTTTTTCCTTTTTAATATTGTATTTTCTTGTCCTTCTTTGCGTTCTCTTTTATTTATAATACTTTCTACTGCTTTTTGAATATCATTTGTTATTCGTTCTGTATCTTCTGTAATTTCTTGTATAATTTCCTTTAATATTTCTTTCAAAACATCTTCATATATTATGTCAGAGGAACAACCGTGTATTTCTCCTTGTTCACTTACTATCCTTTTTCCGTTAGTTATGCGTGTTCCACATCTGTAACTTCTTCTTATTGCTCCTGATTTTAAAGTTTTAGTTGGTCCTACTGCGTAAGTCCCTTGACATTGATTACATAATATCTTGCTTGAAAAAGCATATTTACCAGAGAATTTTGAAGGTATATTTTTTTGTGTTTCTTTATTTCTTTTCTCCAATTCTTCCTGTACCTTGTAAAAAATTTCTTTTTCTATTATAGGTTCATGATGATTTTCTATTATGACAAATTCTCTTTCTCCTTTATTTTTCTTTGTCTTTTTATCTAAATAGTTAGTAACATAAGTTTTTCCCTGCTTTAAATCTCCTATATACTTTTCATTTGTCAAAATAGCACGAATTCCACTTGGGTACCACCTTGTTTTTCCTCTACTGGTTTTTATACCTCTTTTCATAAGTTCACGGGCTATTGTAAAGCACCCCTTATGTTCATATAGAAACATATTATAGATTTCTCTAACAATTTTTGCTTCATCTTCTTTTATCGTTAATTTGCCATGAGATAGATTATAACCTAAAATGTGAACACTACCTAAAACAACCCCGTTTTTCCATGCTCCTTCTAGCACCCCATGTAATCCTTTCAGAACACTTGTGTGCTTCTTCTTGAGCAAGCGTCGACATAATTCCTAATTTGAGTTCCAAATCTTTATCTTGTGTTGATATACCATCAAGTAAGAAAAAAATATCAATTCCTTTGGATTTTAGCCTCCTTACAAATGAAATACTGTCTAATAAATTTCTACTAAAGCGACTAACCTCTTTACAAAGAACTATATTAAATTTTCCATTTTCAGCATCCATTATCATTTGATTAAATTGCTCTCTTTTCTTTATACTAGTACCACTTACTCCTGGGTCCCCATATATTTTTACAAATTCCCAGTCTTCATGGTTTTTTATATAGTTTTCAAAATATAATTTTTGATTTTCTAATGAATTTTCCTGACTTTCTAAATCAGTTGACACCCTTACATATGCTACTACTTTTTTATTCATTATTCAATATCAACCTCCAATTTATCTTGTCTTTTAATTTGCTTTATAATAATTGTCATTTCATCTTTCGTTATAATTCCTTGTTGCATTAATTCTTTTACTATTCCTATTTTTAATACTGCTATATATTTTTCTTTTTGTCCATTGGAAATTTTAGTTTCATTGGAATTATTTTTATAATAATAAGAAATTTTGTTTGTATTGTAAATAGAATTTTTAAAAGTTGTAGCATTTTTTTTTTCTTTGTTTTTATTGTTTTTCACAAAAATTCTCCTTTTGTGAAATCCCAATCATCTGTAAATTTTTGTGTAGTACTTTTTATTTCTAT
>CATOLW010000267.1 GCA_951800935.1 uncultured Clostridium sp. | reverse complement strand
AACAGAAATAGAATTTATCAATACAGACGGATGGCTAGTAAAACGCTATATTGCTAACCAAGAAATTACCAATATTGTAGTATCTGACAATGTAGCAGGAATTATCTATCGAGATAGAATAGAAATTATCAATTTATAGGAGGAGAAAAATGGGGATTATCGTAGATTTAATTATTATAGGAATTGTTGTTTTATCAACATTTTTAGCATATAACAAAGGATTAGTAAAATTAGCCATTGGATTATGTGCGTTTGTTATTTCTATTGTTATAACTTTTGTGTTATATCAACCAATTTCAAACTTAATCATCAATGTAACACATATTGATGAATCAATTGAAGATGTGATTTATCAAAAAGTAAACAACATCATGCAAGGAGAAGAAAAAGGAGAAGGAGAAATTACAAGCCAGATGGTAGAAGATGCAAAAGATGCAATATTACCACAAACAGCAAGAAGTTTAGCAATTAACATTGTAAGAGGAGGCGTTATGATAATTTTGTTTGTAGCGGTTAGAATTGCTTTAAGATTTATAACAGTTCTTGCTGATGCGATTGCTAAATTACCAATTATAAATCAACTAAACAAAACAACAGGAATGATATATGGATTGGTAAGAGGAATTTTGATGATATATGTCTTACTTCTTGTATTAGTAATACCAGGAAAAATTAATCCTAATAATATAGTAAGCAGTACAATAAACCAGTCATTACTAGGAAAAGTGATGTATGAAAACAATGTATTAAATGTGTTTTTTTCGTGAAAATTATTGCCTTTTGAAAGCAAATTTGCTATACTAGTACCATGAAAATTTAGGAGTGAAATATTTTGGAAAAGAAACAAATGAACAAAAAAAATATAAAAAATAGTAATGAAAATAAAAAGAAAAAAAGAAAAAAGAAAACGTGGAAAAAAATGTTATTACTAATTGTACTAATCTTATTAGTAGCAGGAGGTGTATTTGCCTATCGTGTACATCAAAATGGCGGAGGAACCCAAGGAATGCTAGCAACTGTACTAAATACAAAAAAAGAAGTAGGAGAATTTAAAGTTCTATTACTAGGAATCAGTACAGACCAAGAAAACGTAGAACTAACAGACACCATCATAGTAGCTTCTTATAATCCAAATACACAAAAAGCAACCCTATTATCTATTCCAAGAGACACCTATACAGGTAAAAACACTGCAAGAGCAACAGCCTATGAAAAAATTAATGCTTTATATGGTAGAAAACACAGACCAGATGAAACATTAGCAGCAGTGAATGAAATCACAGGACTAAATATTGAATATTATGTAGTAGTAAAAACGGAAGCCTTAATCAAATTAGTTGATGTAATTGGAGGAGTTACCTTTAATGTTCCAATCGATATGGA
The DNA here is from genome assembly GCA_951800935.1 of uncultured Clostridium sp. The sequence goes on along the minus strand of CATOLW010000267.1, from coordinate 678 downwards.
CTATGATGATACTTCACAAGATTTACACATTCATTTAAAAGCTGGAGAACAAAAATTAAATGGAGACCAAGCAGAGCAATTAGTACGTTTTAGACACAGCAATCCAGATAAATATGGAAGAATGACTTCTTACCCAAGCGAATATGGAGATAACGACTTAGGAAGAATGAGAACACAAAGAGAATTTATTTTACAAGTAATAAAACAAACTGCTAAACCAGAAAACATATTTAAACTAGGTGAAATCTTAGATGTAGCAAAAGAATATGTCACCACCAATATAGACTTTAATCTTGCAAAAGACTACATACCATATGTTGTAGAATTTAACACTGAAAATATGTTAACAGAAACACTACCAGGAACCGTGCCAAGTTTAACGAAAACCAACAATGTTAGCATATTTGTCTATGATAAGCAAAAAACGAAAGAATTAATCCAAGAATTATTTTATGACAGAGATTTAGAAGAAGACGAAGCAAATCAAGCAGAAGGTGAAGAAACAGCAGATACTAGTAGCACTAGCAAATCTGATATTACCATAGAAGTATTAAACGGAAGTGGAAGTAGTAGTAGCTTACAAAAAGTAGTAAACCAACTACAAGGTGCTGGATTTAAAGTTACTAGAACAGGTAGTACAAATACAACAGCCAAAACTACCATTATTAACAAAAAAAA
>CATOLW010000266.1 GCA_951800935.1 uncultured Clostridium sp. | reverse complement strand
GGAAATCTTATATTCATTGCTATATCGTTTCTGCTTGTTTTATATATTTTGTCTACTTTAAACATACTTATTCCCTCCTTAAAGAAGAATAACAAAAATAATCGCTACAAAATAGTTGCACGGTGTTGCTATTTTCCAAAAATTAGGTTATAATATCTGTATACAAAAAATGGCAACACTTATATATAAGAAAAGATCATATTTTATCTATGATCTAATGCGAATTGTATGCAATTAGTAATAAATGTATTTACACTTACATTCATATCTTGTGCTACTGTGAAAATTTCTTCAGCCATTTCATCAGTAGTCCTTATTACTATTCTTCTATTTGCATTTTTAGGTTTTTTTATTTCAAATTTGTCCATAATAGTTGCTCCTTTGTTTTGTCTTTTTTTGACACTATTATGATAACCAAAAAAAGCTATATATAATATTGACAGTTTTTGTATACAAAATATGTTGCCAAAGACAAAGAAAGGAGGTATACTATTGGAAGATTTGTTTGAAGATATTGAAATGATTATCTCTGAACGAATGGGCCAACCAATAAAAAAACTAGAATTAAACGAAGAATATAAACGAAGTAATAAAAAATTTGATGATAAATTTGAAGAGATGTACCAAGAAATAGGAAAAAAAATGGGCAATAACCGAAAAAGCGAATTTGAAGATTTAATGTTTGAGTGTCGCACAATAGAAGAATATAAGCAAAACTTATATTTTTTAGTAGGTTTTTTGGATGGTATTAAGTTCTTTAATATGTTACACAAAATAGTGTAGTATATTACTTTTCATACATATTAGTAAGTGCAATTCTCCTATTTTTTGTTGTAATAAAGAGATTTTTAAAAAAACTGTCTTTCACTTTGTACTTGCAAAATATGTGTGTTTCTAAAGTCAAGATAAATAGATATATCTTGACTTTTAGATTTTTATTAGGAGGAAAATATGGAAGAAAAAGAGAATTTTTCTTTATTAGTGCATAATTTTTTAAAATCAATTAGAGCAAAAGAGATTCCTGAAAGTAAAATTAAGGAATTTTTTGAGTTCGTTGATAACTTAAAAGAAGGTACTGATATACAGAAAAGAAGATTTTTTATGTTTTTTGATGTTAAAGAAAATCAAAAATTAGAAACATATACAAGTATTAGTAAAAAAGAAAACTGCACTTGTAGTGCTATAAGGAACAGTGTTAATAGAATTAGAAGTTTATTAGTTTGGGTAAAAGATGAAGAAAGAAATAATTTAATAAAAATAATAAAAAGTAATGATATGTAAAATTTTGTTGAAAAAAGTATAGTTTTATAGTATATTTATATAGTCCCTCGAGAAAGGGGGTGATTATAGTGACTGCATTCGACATTATCTTTTTCTTAATAGTTTTGCTTTTTGGTAAAGACTGGGGAAAAGATAGCAGCAAGAAAAGGTAGAAATACCAAAGGAGGGGGTCAGCCCTCCTTTTTTTGCAAAAAAAAAGATGTGTGGTCAGACACATCGATTATAGCTATTGCATTCGACATACAACATTGCTAGCTAATGTTATTATAGCACCATTCTTATTATATGTCAAATCTAAAATTTGATACATTTATTTATTTAATAACCTAGCAAAAAAGCCTCTGTTTTTAATTCTCTCTAGTTCTTGTTCTAATTTATATTTTTCTTCTTCCAGTTTATGATTCTTTTCAATATAGTTACTATTTGTTGCTTGTAATGTAGCTTTTTCATTTATTAGATTTTCTTTTTCTTCTTTTTCTTCATTATACATAGTTTCAAACTTTGAAGATATTTGTTTATATTCGCTTAATGTAGCTTTTAATGTTTCGTTTTCTTGAATCAATGAAAACATTTTTGGATTTTCTCTTACTTCTTCTACTATCTTCTTTTGATAATTTTGTTTTAATATATCGTATGCTTGTTGATTATAAACAAATTTTATTTGTTTTCCCTCATAAATTTGTTCTGAAAACTGGTCTAATTCAAATTTGTTTTTTACATTATACCAAGATCCTTTTTTTATTCCAAAAATTTTCATTAAATCAAAACTGGTGTATGTAGTTTCATTCATTATTGCTTGTCCTTTCTTACTTT
>CATOLW010000265.1 GCA_951800935.1 uncultured Clostridium sp. | reverse complement strand
AAAAAATAAAAATTTTATCATTTTGCGACAAAGAAGAAATTTTACTAAAAAACAAAGAATTATCATAATTATGGCCAGCAATACAAATGTTACCATCATCTAAAGGTGTTTCTCCATAAAATTTACAAGGAGAAATTTTTAGTAAATCCTCCGTTAAATGAGAAAATACAGGATAATACAAATTGATTTTTGGAATTTCAATGATACCAAATAATCCATTATCACTAGTTGGTATTTCCTTATTTTCAGAAGAACTATATAAGCGATAAACATTGTAGCTAGAAATCAAATTTTCTGAAAAATTTTCTTTTTTCTTCAATTGATAAAAAGAAAAAGAGATACCCAAAATAGAGACTAGAAAAATGCAAAGAGAAAAGGTAAACTGAAATTTAAACCAATCTTTCTTTGGTTTTGTTTTTGATCCGTGTAACTAAAATTTGATTCATAATAATGTTAGTGTATACAAAAAAACAGAAAAAATACCTTAAAACAAAAAGGTATTTTTTTTGAATTTTTTGGATAATTGTGGCATAACTTCAAATTTAATTTCAAAACAAGTAAAATCATGTAACTCATTTTCTTCTAAGCAATCTAAATAAATATCTAGTTCATCTAAATTTCTGCAAGCAGCTACTATAATAGGATTTAACTCATATTTAAACATTAATTCTAGTCCTAAATCTAAAGCTTTTGTAATAGAACCTTTTTCTTTTTTTCTGATTAAGCAAAAGCTTTCTTTAAAGCGAGCAATGGCAGAATTTTTAAATTGACTTAAATCAACAACATATAAATCATCTATTACTTCTTGCAAAGTACGATATTGATTTTTAGAATTTTGGTAAATTTGTTGTATTTCTGAATAAAAGAAAGGCAAATAAGCCTTTTGAGCTTTTTCAGAAATAATCAAAGTATTATTATCGTGGGGGTCAACTTCGATATCTAGTTTTATATTATTAGGAATACTATTTTGTTTTTTTCTTTTTTTAGTAGAAACATTAATAAAAGTAAAATCAATAACAGAATTTAGAATTGTTGTATCATTTTTTTGGAATAATAACATACTTTGTGATAATTCATCTCGCTGTTTATTATATTCTACTAAATTGGCTTTGATTTCATCGTAATTATTTTCTAGACTTTTGTGATATAAACAAATAGTTAAAGCCAATTCATCATTAAGCTTAGAAACTAAGTTTTGAATATCACTTATTTGCTCAAAAGATTGTTTTAAACAAGAAACAGTAGCATAAAAATCTTCAAGTTTATTTTTATGAATAATATCTGTCATTTCAAGCATATGATCAATAATTGTCAAAAGATTATCTTTTTTACTATTATATAAATCCATAATTTCTTCTAATTTTTCTTTTTCTCTTTCTAAACTAGAAATAAAATCACTTTTTATCAAATTATCTAATAAGTTAAAGTCATAAAAAAGCATGGTATCCTCCAAAATCTTTTGTAATATACTTTTATTATAGCAGAAAAATAGAATAAAAAATATTACAATTTTATGACAAATAGTTAAAAACAAAGATTGTCTTTTTTTAGGATTTATGGTAAATTAAAAGCAAGAGGTGATAAAAATGGCAATTCTTATGGTAAGACATGGGCAAACCAATTGGAATGTTGAAAGAAGAGTACAAGGAAGTACTGATATAGAATTAAATGAAACAGGAATTGAACAAGCAAAATTAGTAAGTAAAAAATTAAAAGAAGAAAAAATTGATAGGATTATTTCTTCTCCTTTAAAAAGAGCAAAGCAAACAGCCCAAATTATTGCTAAAGAAGTAGATTGTCCTATTATTTATGAAGAAGGCTTGATGGAAAGAAATTTTGGAGATTTTGAAGGACTAAAAGCAACTGAATTTGATTATGACGGATTTAACAGCTATCAAGCAAATAAAAAAGGTCATCATGTAGAAAATATAAGAGATTTTAGAGATCGAATTTATCAAACATTAGATAAGATTATTGCAAAATATCCAGACCAAGATATTTTATTAGTAGCACACGGAGGTGTTAGCATTCCTGTATATTGTTATTTTAAAGGATTACCAAATCAGGACAATTTAGGTGAATTTGCACTAAAAAATTG
>CATOLW010000264.1 GCA_951800935.1 uncultured Clostridium sp. | reverse complement strand
TCCCATTTTATTCCTGTATCAATATTGGCATTGTCTGGTGTAATGGTTGCTGTTAATTTTTTGGTATCTTCTATTCTTAATGCAATTGGTCCTTGTTCATTAATTCTTATCTCTTGTGGTGCTATTTTTCCATTTTCAACAATTACTGTACTTTGTGTGGTTTTTCCATTTTCTGTTTCCGCTGTTATGGTACAACTTCCTTCTTTTATCCCTCTTACAATTCCTGCATTGTCCACTTGTGCAATACTTGTATCACTACTACTATAGGTTATTGTTGTTCCAACATTGGCATTGCTTGGATTGATTTGTATTTTCATCTCAGCATAAGCATTTTCGTTCAATATAATTTTAATTTCTGGTGTATCATTGCTAAGACTTTCTGGATATATTTCTGTTGCTTCCTCTGTATCTTTTACCACAATGTTACAAGTCGCCGTTTTCTCGTTTGCTGTTTTTACTGTTATAACTGCATTTCCTTCTGCCTTTGGTTGCAATTCCCCTTGGGTATCAATTTCTACAATTTCTGGATTGCTACTAATCCATTCTACTTCTGTATCTGTATTCGCATTGCTTGGACTAATTCTATATTGTAATTTTTCCTTTTTGGTTTGTTTTAATTCTAACGCTACCTCTGTTTTATCTAAAGTAATCATTTCTGGAACAATTGTTGTTATTCCTTGTTCTACCGTTACTTCACAACTTGCTTCTGTTGTATTTTTAGCACGAACTTTTATGATGCTGGTTCCTTCACTGATTCCTGTTACTTTTCCACTACTATTTACAGTTGCTACTTCTGGATTACTACTTTCCCAAGTAAGGTTTGTAAACAACTCTTCATTTGTTGAAACTACATATGGTATCAGTTGTAATTCTTTATTCTCTGCTAAACAAATGGTTGCTTTTTCTATGTTTAATCTTAACTCTTCTGGTTCAATATCCTTTAAAAGCCATTCTGGATGTTTAAAAGCAATTTCCTTATTTCTATTTGCTGCAATATGTCTTTGTATCGTAAGGCAATCTGTTACATCAACTTTACCATCATGATTTAAATCCATTTCTTCCTTTTGCTCTTCTTTATACCACTCTGGATATTTTTGTTTGATTGCTTCATTCTTACTTGTTGCAATATGCCTTAACATGATTAATAAATCGGTAACATCTTTTTTCCCATCTCCATTGAAGTCTCCTATTAATTTTATTTCTGCTACGTCTTCTACTTCTTCTGCATACACTTTATTCATATTACTAGAAAGAATGCAAATATTTATCATTATTATTAATCCTATCAATTTATAACATATATTCCTTTTCATCCTAATCTCCTCTATTTTGCTTTTTTATTTGGATCGTCATAATCCCATGTCTTTCCATTTGTTGTATGGATATAAAAACTTCCATGTACATTTGTTGCATATATATAACTTTTCCAATTATCTTTTGTGATTTTTTTCGCTTTTCCTCCACCTGGTGTTCCATTTCCATCTGTATTATAATATTTTCTAATTCTATAGTCTGCTCCATCTTGTAAACATGGAACGGTACTTTCACCATGTTTGATTCCTGTTGATACAATTTTATATGGTGTTACTGCATTTAAGAATGGTATTGATGAGGTTTGTCGATATCCATGATGTCCCTTCTTTAATATTTGTGCATCTACATCTTTCGCTGTTAAACGTGATATTTTATATTTCTTCTCTAATTGTGCAACGGTTGTACAACTTGCATCATACTTATTCGTAAGTAAATCATAAATTAAACTAATATGTGCTGTCTTTTTCTTGGAATCACCATTTGCACCCCCATTTGATGAATGTATGGTTAAACCTCCACCTTGGGTTTTATCGTTCTTAGCTACTTGTTTAGCTGGAATTCCTAATAAAATCTCTTCTGCATAAAATTCAGCATCTCCTGTTAATAACATTTTTCTAGAACCACATATCAATTTCGTGATAATTGAATTATTATTTGGTAACGACATGGCTGTTGATGACTCGTTTCCACTTTTATTAATGACTGCTGCTTTTTTTCTCACACCATTTGTTTTCTCTCCATCACCATTTGGATTAGATAGTAACCATTTGTCTGGAACGTCACTATC
>CATOLW010000263.1 GCA_951800935.1 uncultured Clostridium sp. | reverse complement strand
AAGAAAAGATTATAACAGGGAAAATTTTACATCTAGATGGCGATAAAAAATATAGTCAAAAATCATATTACTATTATAAAAAATTAGGTTTAAATGCTATTGTTAGAAATGTACCAGAATATAAGCAACCAAAGGTGGTTTATTCGTTATTACAAACATATCAACCAGATATTCTTGTGATAACAGGACATGATGGCATGATAAAAAGAGGAACAGATTATCATAATATTTATAACTACAGAAATTCTAAATATTTTATTCAAACAGTAAAAGAAGCAAGAAGATATGATCAGGAAAAAAATACACATCTAGTAATATTTGCTCGGTGCTTGTCAAAGTTACTTTGAAGCAATTATTTCTGCTGGTGCTAATTTTGCATCTTCTCCTGCTAGAATTTTAATTGATTTTTTAGACCCATTAGTAATTGCAGAAAAGATAGCCTTTACTGAAAATTGTAAGTATATTACAATTGACGATATAGCAAAAGAACTAAGAGATGGAAAAAAAGGAGTAAGTGGAATTGGAGCCAATGGCAAAATGATTCATAAGTAAAAATAACCCAACTTAACACAATTGTAACACAACTGTAATACAAACGTAAAATGATTATACAAAAGCGATAAAACTGTTGGAAATAAAGAAGTTCATAGAAACGACACGCCTTTTCATTTTTTGACATTTTATGCAAGAAATGCTATAATCAAGCCATCTTAAGAGAGTAGGTGATTACATGATTTGTCGTACAGATATAACAAATTTGAAAACAGACATCATAGAAAAAGTTGGTCAAAAGATAATCGTGAAAGGCTCTTTAGGAAGAAGCAAAGCCTTTGAAAAAGAAGCTACTATAGAAAAAGCATATCCTAATATTTTTGTTGTAAAATATGAGGAAAATGATAGAAATGTTACTTACAGTTATACAGATGTATTAACCAGAACAGTGGAAGTAGAAGTTTTTGATGGAGATTCTTATTCACCATTAATACCACCAGCAATAGAAACAAAAAGGAAAAAAACATCGTTATAAAGTAAAAAAGAAGTTAGTATAGAAATAACAATCTATACTGACTTCTTTTTTTTTGTAAAGGGAGCATTTGGGACAGGTACAACATACCCATTTTAGCTATTTAGACAAAAAAATTATCAATTACTAATATACATGTATAAAGAAAAAGAAGGAGGTAAACGAAATGGTGTTAGAAACCGTAAACGAGAATTTATGTGTTAATAAATTGATAGCAAGCAAAAAAGATATCATCATGGTGGAAGGAGATATGATAGTACCAGATTCTAAGCCAGACATTTTGAATACAATTTGTACAAGTGGTGTAGTATGTCTTTATAAAAAAGAGGTTTTAGAAGATAAAGTAAGAATAGATGGAAATATTAACACTTATATTATGTATTTAGCTGATGACACACAAGATAAAATAAGAGGGATTAATACAAGTTTAGATTTTTCAGAAGTAATACCAGTTTCCAATTGCCAAGAAGGAATGGAATCAATTATTCAAACAAAGTTAAAATCAATCGAATGTAAAGTAATTAATGGAAGAAAAATAGGAATAAAAGCAACCTTGGAAGTGGATATAAAAATTTATGCCAAAGAAGAAGTAGAAATTATAAATAATATTCAAAATTCCCAAGGAATTCAAATGCTAAAAGAAGATTTAAGAGTTAATTCACTAGTAGGAATAGGAGAAAATAAAATTTATACCAAAGATAATATTTCAATTGATAATATTGATAACCTAGCAGAAATCTTAAAAACAGATATAGCAATTGTGGATAAAGATATAAAGGTAAGCTATAATAAAATTTTAGCAAAAGCAGAAGCAAGAGTAAAGATTATGTATTTAACAGAAGATAATCGAGTAAATTGCATAGATACTAAAATACCAATTGTAGGATTTATTGATATTCCGAACGTTACAGAAGAAAATATTTGTGATTTAGATTATGAAATTAAAAATATGATAATTAAACCAAATGCACCAGAGGAACACTCTATTTATATCGAATTAGAAATAGGAGTAGTAGCTTTTTGTTATGAGGAAAAACCGATTAATTTAATACAAGATCTATACAGTCCTTGTGAAAACTTAGAAT
>CATOLW010000262.1 GCA_951800935.1 uncultured Clostridium sp. | reverse complement strand
ATTATATTATGATGTTCAAATAAATAAAAAAAAGTTTAAAAAAATTTAAAAAAATGTTGACAAGTTTGAAAAAATAGTGTAATATATAAAGGCAGTCGCAATTAAGTGGCTGTCATACAGCATGTATGGGCTATTAGCTCAGGTGGTAGAGCACTTGACTTTTAATCAAGTTGTCCCGCGTTCGAGTCGCGGATAGCTCACCAAAAGAATATCTTTTAGATATTCTTTTACATGGCCCCTTGGTCAAGCGGTTAAGACATCGCCCTTTCACGGCGGAGACATGGGTTCGATTCCCGTAGGGGTCACCAATATTTATTTATTGGAATGCCGCTGTAGCTCAGTTGGTAGAGCAACTGACTTGTAATCAGTAGGTCGTCAGTTCAAGTCTGACTAGCGGCTCCAGGAAGATAAGCAGAAATGCTTATCTTTTTTCGTTTTGGTTCTTTGTCAATAGTTGGGGTGGAGCAGTTTAAAACTAACTTGACCGTAAGCTTTATCTAACTTTTGATTATTTTACACCAAAACCTATGAAATTCGTGCTTTTTATGCACACTTAATAAACCTAATTAAAAATTAGGATTTTTTTATTCAATTTTCTATTGTCTAATTCATTAGTAAAATCCTTGCTTTGAAATTTTGGAAGTTTCTAAACCCAAAAGCAATTCGTTTAAGCACTTTAATCTTATTGTTGTATCCTTCCATTACACCATTTGAATAGGGAACTAATAGCGAGTTTCTAATCTCTTTAATCCAGTTGCTATAAGTTTTTGAGCATTCTTGTAAGACTTCATACTTGGAATTTAAATTATCGTTTACCCATTTATTTAATTTATCTATTGCAAAATATTTTTCGTTTGAATGAACAATATCTAATAATTCTTCTTTTTCGTTGTAAACTCTTCGTAATTCTTCAGAATAATTAATCAGAATGTAGTTCAATTCTTCTCGCTGTTTTGCATTTAAGTTTATATATCTTGAAAGGAGTAATTTTTTTGAGTGTTTAAAATATTTTCTCTCTTCAGGTGTAAGTTTGTTTTGAACTTTCTTTCTAACAGTATCAACTGCTTGTACAATATATCTTATGTAATGAAATCTATCAGCTACAATTTTAGCATTTGGAAAATAAGTTTTTGCCAAATCTTTATAAGGTTGCCATAAATCCATAACAATATATTTCACTTTTTTTCTTTCTTCTAATGAAAACTTATTGAAGTAGCTAAAAAGATGAACCTTGTGTCTACATTCTAGAATATCAATAGGTTTATGAGATTTTCCATCCAATAGAGAAACTTGATATTTGTAATTTCCTGCATTACCTCTAAATTCATCAATGCCAAGAACCTCAGGTAAAGAAGAAGCATTAACAGCAAGACATGGTAATAATTTTGAGACAGTAGTTGTTGAAACATTTGAAAGTTTTGCTATATCTTTCATAGACTGTTTTTCTTTTAATTTATCAATAATAAAAGCAGTTAAGCGTTTAGTTTTTCTAGCCCTTTTAGGTAAGAAAGTATTTTTTTCATAAAATCTTTTTCCACAATTCTTACAAACATATCTACGTTTTCTATAATAGATAAAAGTATCTTTATAATAAATAGGAATATCTTTAATAAGTTGAAAACGATAATCATGTACTTTAGTTGTTTTAGAGTGGCAACAAGGACAAATATGCTCTCTAATAGGTAATTCAATATGAATTCTAATGCGATTCTTTCTATTTCTAAATTTTGTTACTTTTACATCTTTTAAATCTAATAAAGTTGTGATAAAATTATTTTGCATTTATCTAAGCCTCCTTTGGTATAATGGTTTGTAGCAAAATAATTTTACCAAAGAAATTAGATAAATGCTATTTTTATATAAAAATAGTTGGAGTTTTTTATCACCCCAACTAAAATTATAGAACCTTAATTTTGAAAGTGACAAAATTTTGTCAACATTCTTGTCAACAGTGAAAAAAATAATTTTCGTAGGAAGTCATTTTGTTGCCAAGAATAATAAAAAGTAAGTATTTGCAATAGGTGTAGAAAATGTTATGTAAATAGAAGTGGTTTACAGGTGGAATTGTTGACAATAAACTTGAAATTATAGATAAAAGAGAGTACAATGT
>CATOLW010000261.1 GCA_951800935.1 uncultured Clostridium sp. | reverse complement strand
TAGGAAAAATGATGGATAATATTAAAGCTGGAATCGAACCAACAGAAGCAATTGAGAAGGCTTCTGGAACATATGGAAGATTTGATGAGGCTGTTAAGAAAATTGATCCAAGAAAACAATAATAAAAAAGTAGAGGATATATTTAAATATGGAAAAAGAACAAAAAAATATTGATAGAAATAGTCTTAATGCTATATTTGTCATAATAGGACAAAAAGTAAGGGAGATAGCAAGAAGTCAAGATGAATTTAATTTAATAATGAATCAAATTATTGATTTTGTACATTCTGATAATTTTTCATTTGGTCAACTAGATATTATATTTAATATAATGGAGAAAAAAAGACCAGAGGTAGAAATGAGAAAAGAAACGCTAATGGCATTATATATAAATGGAATACTTCCTCATGTTGAAAATGTAAAAATCACTAATGAACAAGAAAAAAGTATACATGAAAAAGCTTTACAATTACAACTACAAAAATTTGATCGTTATGTAGAAACAGAAAAAATTAATTTCAAATCATCAACAGCAGGAGATATTTTAGACCAAATTATACCAATTCATACAATGGATTTTAAAACATATTCAGTAGAAGTATTGGAGGGTGTAAAAAGTAAATTAAATGAAAGATATAGTAGTAGTACATTGGAAGAAGAGATAAGATAGAAAGAATAAGGAGGAATAAAAATGGCAGTAACATTTGAAAGTTATGAAAGAAGAATAGACCAAATTAAACCAGTAATGGAAAAATACGGAATTGAAAGTTTCGAACAAGCATTAGAAATATGTAAAGAAAAAGGATTTAATCCAATAGAAATAGTAAAAGGAGTACAACCAATTTGTTTTGAAAATGCTGCATGGGCTTATACTTTAGGAGCAGCAATTGCAGTAAAAAAAGGTTGTACCAAAGCTGCTGATGCAGCCAAAGCAATTGGAGAAGGATTACAAGCATTTTGTATTCCAGGTTCAGTAGCTGATGATAGAAAAGTTGGATTAGGACATGGAAACTTAGCTTCTATGCTATTATCAGAAGATACAAAATGTTTTGCTTTCTTAGCAGGACATGAATCTTTTGCAGCAGCAGAAGGAGCAATTGGAATTGCTAAATCAGCTAATAAAGTTAGAAAAGAGCCATTAAGAGTTATTTTAAATGGACTTGGAAAAGATGCAGCACAAGTAATTTCAAGAATTAATGGATTTACCTATGTAAAAACAGAATTTGATTTCTTTACAGGAAAAGTAAAAGTTGTAGAAGAAATAGCTTATTCAGATGGAGAAAGAAGCAAAGTTAGATGCTATGGAGCAAATGACGTAAGAGAAGGAGTAGCTATCATGTGGATGGAAGACGTTGATGTATCTATCACAGGAAACTCAACTAACCCAACAAGATTCCAACATCCAGTAGCAGGTACTTATAAAAAAGAAAGATTAGCAGAAAATAGAAAATACTTCTCAGTTGCATCTGGTGGAGGAACAGGAAGAACACTTCACCCAGATAATATGGCAGCTGGACCAGCTTCTTATGGTATGACAGACACTATGGGAAGAATGCATTCAGATGCTCAATTTGCAGGTTCATCATCAGTTCCTGCACATGTTGAAATGATGGGACTAATTGGAATGGGTAACAATCCAATGGTTGGAGCATCAGTAGCTGTAGCAGTAGCAATAGAAGAAGCTATGAAATAATAGAAAATAAAAAAGAAAAGAGTTTTTTGGTAAAGGCTTTTTTCTTTTTACATAAAATTAATTGTAATATTATCGATTATGTGATATAATTCGTTTAAATAGAGAGGAGAAAATGCAATGGAAGAATTAATTGATGTTCTAGACGAAAATGGAATAAAAACAGGAGAGATTTTACCAAGAAGTGAAGTCCATAAAAAAGGACTATGGCACAGAATAATTGTTATTGCAATTATAAACGAGAAAAATCAAATTTTATTACAGCAAAGGTCATTTAATAAAGATAAAAACGCAGGATTATGGGATATATCAGTAACAGGGCATATTACTACAGGTCAAGATTCATTAGCAGCAGCTAAAAGAGAAATTAATGAAGAAGTAAGTGTTAATATAGGATATTCAGTTGATATTAAAGAATTTAG
>CATOLW010000260.1 GCA_951800935.1 uncultured Clostridium sp. | reverse complement strand
GAAAATGGAATATTAACCAAAGCGACAGAGGCAAAGGATTTAAGTAAAACAGCAGAAGAAAAAGAGCAGATTGGATTAGCTTATAATGCAGTATTAGCAGAAAAAATGAAAAAGGGAGATAAAACAGCAGTTACAGCAGAAGAATTAGAAGTGGAATTAAAGAAATTAAATCCAGAAGTAACGGTAAAAGAAAATAGCCAACCAATCGAAGTTACGTTTAGCCAAACTGGAAATAAGTATAAAGTAGATGGCTCAAATGGAAACATAGAGGGAGACGAAAACACTGGAGGAAGTGTACCAGAATTATCACTACAGCCAACAGAAGAAACCAAGCCATATTTACCAGATGATAAATCAAAAGTTTTAAGCAATGATATCAATGAAGGAATCGTAGTAAAAGATAGTAAGCAAAACGAATGGGTATGGATTGAAGTACCAAGAACAACAGCGGTATATAAAACAGCAGGACTTGAGATAACGAATTTTACAGAGGAAGAATATACCAAAATAGAAAATGATTTAAAAACATATACCAATGATTATAGAAATGGAACATCTTATAAGGATGAATGGAATTCAGAAGCACAACATGGATTTGCAGATGCAGATGCTTATAATAATCATAAAAAAAGTATGTTAAAAAGTGTGTACCAAAATGGTGGATTTTATATTGGAAGGTATGAAGCAGGAGCAACTACTTATGTACAAGGAAATGACAATGGAGCAAGAGAAGCTATTGTAAAACAAGATGCTTATCCATATAACTACGTAACATGCAAAAAAGCACAAGAATTATCAGAAGGATTAACAACAACAGAAGGAAAAACGAGTAGCTTGATGTTTGGCGTACAATGGGACTTAGTTTTAAAGTATATAGAAGAAAGAGGAACAAAATTAGGAACCACAAAAGAGGAAAGAAAATCTAAAATAATAAAGACAACTTATGATTTAGTTTCAAGCGATTGGGGAAATTATTATAATACTGATTTTACAATAGAAAGAGGAGAATATTCAACAAATAATGGAGCAAGATATGAAAAAGTAAACCAAGAAGAAGGATATCCAAAACCAAGTAATACTAGCGTATTATTAACAACAGGAGCAACTAATAGAAATAGTGTATTAAATATTTATGATTTAGCAGGAAATGACTGGGAGTGGACATTAGAATATACTGCGAGTACCTACTATCCGTGTGCTTATTGTGGTGGCTATTACAACAACAATGGCTCTAACACTCCAGCCTCTGGCCGCTACAACACTAGTACGTCCGGTTCCAACCACCTCGTCGGTTTCCGTCCAGCTTTGTGGTAGAACTGTGTTCTGTGAAAACCAAGACTAGAACTAGTAGAAGAGTGGTTTTAACAGTTGAAATTAAATAGTAAGAAGCATAAGCGGTTTTAAGCGCTTATGGAGAGAAGGGAAAATTTTATAGGACAACACATGCTATGTGTAAACATTACATGTGTTGTTCCAAGAAAATTTTTCCTGACGGGGCGCCCCTGACGGGGCGTTTTTTGTGCTTTTAAAAGCACAAAAAACGCTAGTATAAAAAACAAGGAGGTCTCCTAAAATGGGATTTAGTAAAATGTTAGAATTATTACAAATAAAACATAGGAAGACAATTGTATTGTGTGGATTAGGAAATTTTTATATAGCAAGAGGAAAAGATGCTATCTTATTGCATGAATTAGCAAATTTGAAATTAACCTGTTTAGAAGCAGAAACTTGTAAAGTGGGATTTCCAATTGCTTCATTAGAAAAATATACAGACATATTAGAACAAAAGCAATTTAATTATGTTGTATATTATTATGAAAAAAGTAAAAAAGAATTAGAATTTATAAAACAATACCAAGGTAAGAATAAAAATGAGATAAAAAGAGAAAATATGAATTGTTATTTATGCAAAGCAACAACCAAATATTATAAAAAAACAGATGAATATATAGAAGCAGTAGCTAAATTATATCAAAAAGAAGAATTAGAAAGAGGAAAAGAAAAAAATGAAGCTAAAACAAGAAAAAGAAAATAAATTAGTGTTAATTCCAAAAACAGAAAAATATATAGAATACATTTTGCAAGTTATTTTGAAATTACCAAGAACTGAAAAATTTAGTATTGGTACA
>CATOLW010000259.1 GCA_951800935.1 uncultured Clostridium sp. | reverse complement strand
AATTTTGGAATATAATTTCTAGTCTTTCCATTGTTGCTTGTAATACGTTCTTTTCTAAATATTTTTTTGCCATCTGTGTTCCTCTTTTCCTAATCATTCCAAATTATACCATTTTTGGAATATTCTGTAAAGTTTTGTCGAAAAAAATATTATAGAGATTAGGGAACGTTCCTTAAAATCCCTGATAACAAAAAAAGAGACTATTTCTAGTCTCTTCTATGAATTCATATATTTATATTGTTTGATACAAATATCTTATTTTTTGTTTACTAAATCTTTTAATGCTTTACCAGCTTTGAATACTGGAGCTTTTGATGCAGGTATTTTGATTTCTTCCTTAGTTTGTGGGTTTCTACCTTTTCTAGCTGCTCTTTTTCTTACTTCAAAAGATCCAAATCCAACTAATTGAACTTTGTCTCCTTTTTTTAATGAGTCTGTTACTACTTCTACAAAAGCGTTTACTGATTCTTCAGCTGCTTTTTTTGTAGCTCCTGTTTTTGCAGCCATTGCTGCGATTAATTCAGCTTTGTTCATTTAAATTACCTCCTATAAGATTTAAATAGTTTATGTACTTGATTGCTTGAACAAATGCAATCATGTACTCTATTTAAAATAATTCGCCAAAAATACTGAAAATCCTTCTTTTTTTTACTTTTTTTTAATAGATTTTTAGTTTTTCCAATACTTTACAGATTTTTTTCCCTCCTGGCATCATTTGCATTTCTTCTTTTGAAAACACTTTTAATGCTACAATTGCTAGAGCATAAATGATTACAGCTACGGCGATTGCTATTATTGTTGCCAATTTTACTACAATTATTCTAGAAAGTGTCAAATACACAAAATAAGAGCAAATTCCCATAATTGTTACAGATATTAATGGTTTTATCACAAATTTTGAAAAAGTTAAGTCTAGTTTTATTGTTCTTCTTAGCGCTGTTATTGCGATTGAAAAAGCAACTAGATGGCAAGCAACAGAAGCCCAAGCTGCACCATTTACTCCTATTTCTGGTATTGGTACTAAAATTAAATTCAAAATAAGTTTTACTAGCACTCCGGCATCCTAGTGATACCGCTGGTATAATCAACTTACCATACCCTTGTAGAGCTCCATTTATTGTTTGGTCTAATATCGTAAAAATAATCGTTAGTGAACTGATTTGTAAAATCACTTCTCCTGCACTCGCATTAGGAAACAATAAATTTAAAATTGGTCCAGCAAACAAGCACATTCCTACTGTACAAGGAAGTCCAATTAACATAGAAGTTAATAATGAAAATGAAGTTTTTTGTGTAATTGTTTTTTGATCTTTTTTTGCTTTTGCTGCTGATATCGCAGGTACTAAAGCAGTAGCAAAAGCCACATTAATAGATAAAGGCAGACTTGTTAGCATATCTACTTTTCCACCTAAAATTCCATATTGTGAAATTGCCATGTCCTCTGACATAAATTCTTTTAAACTTCTTACTACTGTAAATGAGTCAATGTTCTTATTTAAAGATGACATGATAGCTGTTAGTGCAATTGGAATAGAAACCATTAATATCCTTTTTATAATAGTTACAATTCTTTCATATTTATAATTTACTGTACTTTTAATTTCATTTGCTATTTCTCTACTTCTCGTTTTATAATACAAATATAAATAACCAAATCCAGCAAAGGTAGCAAGTGTAGTAGCAAGTGTTGCTCCTCCTGCCATCCACTGGGTTGACGCTTTAGAAATAATGGCAATAATTTCTACTAAAATAATGGTTAAAGTTGTCTTAAATACTTGTTCTAGACTTTGAGACCTAGCTGTAGCTTTAATATTTTGTCTTGCGTTAAAATACCCTCTCATAACAGATGATATTGCTACAAAAAAGATAGCAGGTGATAAAGCGACTAATGTCATTTCCGCTTCTGGTATTTGTAACCACAAATTTGCTATCATATTGGCTCCAAAAAACAATAATAAGCTTCCTATCAAACCTATCACAGCAAATGTAGCAAAAGCAATTTTAAAGATTCTGTGCCCTCCTTTGTGGTCCCCGTACAGCAATTCTTTCTGACACTAATTTTGAAATTGCATTTGGTACCCCAATCGATGATATCGTAAGTAACATTGCATAAATTTGATAGCCTGCTGCTACAATT
>CATOLW010000258.1 GCA_951800935.1 uncultured Clostridium sp. | reverse complement strand
TAGGAAATAAAAAACCTGGTGGTGCAAGTGGTGGCTGCTTTAAAGAATTATAATCCATAAATGGCATTGTAATAAGCGCAACTATTCCTCCCACAATCAAAGGAATTAAAATATAAATAATTAACTTTTTAAAATTCATATACGCCTCCTAATAAATAGTATTATAAAAAAAAGAAAATATTATAACGTGAAGTTGTAAGATAAAAGTGGACATAAAAAAAGATGTTCCACTTTTTTGTTTGATATAATTAATTAAAGGAGATGATATAATGGCAAAAAAAGGTCAAAAATTTAAACAATGGACGGCTGAAGAAAAATATAAAATTATAAAACCTGCATTAGATTTAGAAAAAAGCACAAGTAAAATCACAAAAGAAACAGGTCTAAACAATGGAATGATAAATAACTGGATTAAAGCATACCGAGAAAATGGTATGGAAGGATTAACACCAAAAAGAAAACGTAATAATCCATTAGCAAAATATTATAATAAGAAAAACCTTACAAAAGAAGAACAACTTGAATATGAAAATATGAAACTAAGAATCGAGAATGAAATGTTAAAAAAAGGATTCCTAATGAAAGAAGATGGTACGTATGTAAAATTCATGAAGTAACACAAGCAAAATATGAAATAATAGAATTATTAAGCAAAGAATACAACATAAAGTCTTTATGTGAAATAATGAAAGTATCTAGATCAGGTTATTATAAATGGTTAAAAAATAAAGATATATTAAATAATTATGAAATAAACAGAAAAAATTTAGGCGAACTAATTATAGATATTCATAAAAGAAAACCAAGTTATGGTTATCATAGAATAAACAAGATAATAAGGGATGAAACTGGATGGTGTGTATCATCCAATCTTGTTCATAAAGTATGTAAGATATTAAATATAAAATCTAAAGCTAAACATTATAAATACAAAAGGCCAGGAGAAGAATCAATTAAATATTCAAATATAATTAATGGTAATTGGAAAACTTGTAGACCATTTGAAAAAGTAGTGTCAGATACAACAACATTCTACTTTAAGAAAAAGAAATATGATTGGACCTTTTATTTAGATGTTTTTAATAATGAAATAGTTGGTTATGATGTAAGAGAATCAATGTGTGGAAATGGTATTTTAAATCATCGTGAAGCATTAAAAGATATGTTAAATAACAAAATAAAAAGAGGATACGGACACCTTGAGACTATTGTCCATACAGATCAAGGAGCCGTATATTCCTCAGTGTCATTTAACAATATATTTAATTCTTATAAAGTTACCAGATCTATGTCTAGAGCTGGCACACCAACAGATAATCCAGTTATTGAATCTAAAAACGGCTGGATTAAGAAAGAAATGTATATTGATTTTGACATAAATAATTATACCACAGTTCAAGAATTTATTGACGATATAGTTTGGGATAATAACAATTATCGTCCAAGTTATGCATTACAATATAAAAACCCAGTTGAGTATAGAACTCAACTGGGTTTCAAATAATTCTTTTTTAGTGTCTACTTTTCATTGACAACTTCATTAATTATTTAGTCTCTTTTAAGTTTTTTAGATAATTTAATATATATTGATAACAATTTTCATAAATTTCATCTAACTCTTTTTGGCTATATAGTTTATAATCTTTATTAGCTATGTTTATTTTGTTATAAATCCAATCATTTATAATTTTAATGGTACTTTCTATATCGCTAGTATTATAGTTAAATTGTTTTAAGTGTTTTATATTATTGAAGGTATTATTATTTAGAATGATTTTATTACCTAATAGGTTGTTTTGGGCAAGCATTTTTCCATATTTATCTAAGTCTTGATGTTTCATTGCAAATGTTTCTAAATTTTTAGGTGCTTTTGTATTGTCATTTAAAACAACATAAAGATTATTATTTTCATTAATAAAATGTTTTGCGGTTTCTTCGTTATAAAATTTATCTGTTAATAAATGAATTAGATATCCTAATATTATTGGATTATGTAATTCATTTTTATTTTCTTTTACAAAGTTTTCAGGATTTATTTTTTTATTTGAATAATAGTGACTTTGTTTTTTTTCGGTTTTATTAGAAGGTTTTATAACATATCCATCTAAAACATCAGGCATAATGTTGCCTAAGATGAAATCGTCATTTAATTTTA
>CATOLW010000257.1 GCA_951800935.1 uncultured Clostridium sp. | reverse complement strand
TTTTATCAAATGTAAATTTAGAAGAACAAAAAGCAGGAGCAAGAGTAGATGTTGATTTGGAAAAAAGAAATCCTTATGATTTTGCTTTATGGATTAAAGCACCCGAGAATCATTTGATGAAATGGGATAGTCCTTGGGGACCAAGTTATCCACGGGTGGCATATTGAATGCTCTGCTATGGGGCAAAAATACTTAGGAGAACAATTTGATATTCATACAGGGGGAATTGATTTAATTCCGACTCATCATGAAAACGAAATTGCACAAAGCAAAGGAAACTGTGGAAAAATACCAGCTAGATTTTGGATGCATGGAGAATACTTGTTAATCGATGGTGGAAAAATGTCAAAAAGCTTAGGAAATGTTTATCTTGTGAAAGACTTAAATGAAAAAGGATATGACCCACTGGTATATAGATTGTTTAGCTTTTCTTGTCATTACAGAAATAAATTGAATTTTACTTGGGATGGTATAGAAGCAACAGCTAAATCTTTAGAAAGATTAAAAAATGCATATCAATTGCATTTAGAAGGAAAAGATGAAGTAGAAGAAGTAAAAGTAGAAGAATTAGAAAGAAAATTTCATCAAGCTATTAATGATGACTTAAATATGCCTCTTGCTATGGGAGTTGTTTGGGAAGTGGCAAAACAAGAAAAGAAATCTCCTAAATGGGCTGATTTATTAGCTAAGTTTGATACTGTTTTGGCTTTAAAAATAGAAGAACCAATGAAGCAAGAACAAGAGGAAATACCACAAGAGATTTTAGATTTAGTAGAACAAAGAAAAGAAGCAAGATTGAATAAAGATTGGGCAAAATCAGATGAGCTTAGAGATTTAATTCAAAGTAAGGGATACCAAATAAAAGATACAAAAGAGGGAGTAGAAATTAAAAAAATAATATAAAAAAATAGCTTAACACTTGTTATCAAGTATTAAGTTATTTAAGTTTTCATTTTATAATAAATAAATAGAAGTTGACATTTACCCTTAAGAAGTTTATAATGAAGGCAGAAAAAACCAAAGAAAGGTGGAATGAATATGGCAATATTATTACCAGGAGGAGCTGGATACATAGGAAGTCATACAGCAATTGAATTATTAAAAGAGGGAAAAGAACTTATAATCATAGACAATTTTTCAAATAGTAGTCCAAAAGTACTAGAAGCAATTAAAAAAATAACAGGAAAAGACTTTAAATTTTACGAAATGGACTACATGGACAAAAGTAAATTAGAAAAAGTATTTGAAGAAAATAACATTGAAGCAGTTATCAATTTTGCAGGATTCAAAGCAGTAGGAGAATCTGTACAAAAGCCAATTGAATACTATACCAATAACATTTCAGGAGCTTTAGTAGTCTTAGATACGATGAGAAAATATGGATGTAAAAAATTTATTTTTAGTTCATCTGCAACTGTATATGGAGAACCAGAAAGAATACCAATAACAGAAGAATGCAAAACAGGAGGAACCACCAATCCTTATGGAACTACGAAATTATTTATTGAACAAATATTAAAAGATATCTACCAATCAGACAATGAATGGGATATCTGCATTTTAAGATATTTTAATCCAGTAGGAGCTCATGAAAGTGGATTAATTGGGGAAGAACCACAAGGAATTCCGAATAACCTAATGCCTTATGTTGTTCGTGTAGCAAGTGGAGAATTACAAGAATTATCTGTATTTGGAAATGATTATGACACACCAGATGGAACAGGTGTAAGAGATTATATTCATGTGGTAGACTTAGCAAAAGGACATGTGAGAGCTTTAGAAAAACTGGATAAAGAAGAAAAAGGTTTATATATCTATAACTTAGGAACAGGGACTGGTTATAGTGTATTAGACATGGTAAAAGCTTTTGAAAAGGCAACTGGTAAAAAAGTAGCTTATAAAATTGCGCCAAGAAGACCTGGAGATATTGCAACTTGTTATGCTGATCCTCAAAAAGCGAAAGAAGAACTAAATTGGGTAGCTTTAAAAACATTAGATGATATGTGTCAAGATTCTTGGCATTATATAGAAAATCAATCAAAGTGAGGACTTTGGTGGAAAAAAATTAAAATAGAAAAATAAGTCAAAAAAGTTTAGGAAAAGTTTTTTTGACTTATTTTTTTTGTCTGTTTTGATATACTTTTTTTGAAAATAATGTTACAATAATA
>CATOLW010000256.1 GCA_951800935.1 uncultured Clostridium sp. | reverse complement strand
GAAAGAAAGAGAATCAAATTCTTTAAAGAAGGATGTAGCACAGAAAGTTGCCAAAGAGGGAGCTAAAAAAATAGCAGGAAAAGCATCATTAATGGGACCACTAGCTCATGTTATAGCTGTTGCGGCACCAATATTAGTAATTGTAATAATATTAGGAGGAATAATATTATTCTTTTTAACAATGCCTGGAATGGTAATGGAACAGTTGAAAGCGATCTTAAGAGAACTAGGAGATTATGTTGCAGCCTTTTTTGGGGCAGATACAACAGAAATGATACAAGATACAGATATTTATAAAACATTAGATTATCTGGAAGAAATGGGATATGATTTAAAAGGCTATGGATTTTTAACAGATTATGTAACAGATATTGGAGCTGTTGATAATGATGAATATAATACAGATAATGGAGCTCATTTAGATGATAAAATGGGAGTAATAAGAGATGATAATGAGAAAATAATATATGCCAAAAGCGATTTTATGTTTGCATATATAGCATCAGATAATTATGTTTATACATTAAAAAATGATAATATAGCAACTCAACAAGAAGCAAAAAATTGGTTTGAAAAAGTAGGAACAGCAATATTAACAGCATGGTATAGAATAAGAAATGCTGTTTTTGGCCCAGTATTTGATGTGTTAGGAATAACAAATGCAGTTGGAGAAAAGTGGGGAAAAGGATTAATAGCATTATATTATGAGGAAACACCAAAAAATATAGGAGAAAGAGGAACATTTGTAAATCAAGGTTCATTATGGAATTGGGATAATATAAAAATTAATACTAAAAACAAGACATTATCAATTCAAAGAAATGAGTTTTTAAATACTAATAATGCAATAGAGTTTAAGTTAGATGGTTGGAGTGGAAGATATGGAATGCCATTAGAATTTTTGCTTTCAGTTCATGTAGCGACAATGATGCCAGACTTATCATTTGATATGATAGGAAATTTTCCAACAACAGTAAATGTATATTTACATGAAACATCTGGAGAGGCAACAGCAGGATATCAAAAAAGTGATAATACATATGTAGATTATGAAACACTTCAAACTGAATTAAGTGGATTAAAAGGGAAAAATTGGTTCTCAGCAGCTATAAATTGGTTTGATAATTGGTTTGTAAATTCAGGAGAGATTCAGGCTGCAAAAGATTTAGGAATAGATGTAGGGACAGGAAGTGGAAGCTGTACATGTACTTTTTCAGAAGACAAAGCGTCAATTGATGGATTTAAAATAGAAGAATCAAGTGGAAAATGGATATTTGCAGAGGAATGTAAAAATGAAGAAGGAACAGTAGTACATAAAAAAGGAGATGAATATACTGATGAAGTTATAGAAGTATCAATAGTTTCTCAGGCATGTGATTACTGTAAACACAAACTAAAAGCGATGACAGATAATTTGGCTGATCAGAATGATTATAATTTTAAAGCATATACACCATATATTGCAAATGTAAAAAATCATTGGTATAGAGATGTGTATTTTGTAGACAAAGTAGATGGTGATGCTAATCCGCCAGCAGGTTTTATAGAAAATGATTATGAATATGAATCAGTAATGAAAGAACGTTGGACATTATATGAAACAGATAGTAATGGAGATTTTATTTTATATAAAATAAATGAAGATGGAAGTTATGGAGAAAAATATGATGGTACATTAGAAAAAGCACAAGGAGAAAATATATCAGTAGCCAAAAAGCCAGTAATGATAAAAGCAGATCAAACAACATATGAAGATTTGGGCTGGAAAGATAACGGAGCAGGAAGATGGACTGCATATGATAGAGAAGATACAGAAAGTGGATATGAAAGACTATTTGATGATGATCAAATAGCAGAAAAGATAGAGAATATAAGTGATGAAACAAAGAAACAAGCATATAAAGAAGGTTTAGAGAAATTATATGTTAATATGAATTTAACAGAAAATGTAGTACAAACAGGAGATGGACTAAGAACAGCAACAAATTCAACTATCAAGAAAATATTTTTACAAAATAAATATTTTAAATATGATGGAACACCAGAAAAAGCAGAAATAATAACAGAATTTAGAAATAAGTTAGGAGATGGAGAAAAGAATAAATATGGAGCTTTAACTAAAGATGAATTAAAGAAAGAAGTAACAGTAGATGGAAAAACATATAAAGCATCA
>CATOLW010000255.1 GCA_951800935.1 uncultured Clostridium sp. | reverse complement strand
CCCCTAAATACATCAAGTCTATAAATTGTTCACCATATTGATGACTTGCTACTGTAGTAATAATTTGCGTTGTTATAAGGCATGCCATTTGAAAACTGTTAGGCTTCTCTATCATTTTTTCATTGATAACAGTTCCTTTTTCTAACATATCTGCCAAATTAACAAAACAGCTATTAAAAATTGGTTGCACAAAATAGTTTGCATCATGAAAATGTAAAATCCCCTCTTCTTCAGCCTTTACAATTCTTTCTGGAAGTAATAGCCTTTTTGTTAGGTCTTTTGACACCTCTCCAGCTATATAATCTCTTTGCCTGGATGCTAATATTGTGCTTTTATTATTCGCTTGCGGTTTTTCATTTCTAATGAATCCTAAAATTGATTCATCTGTCGTATTTTGTTTTCTAACTAAAGCTCTCCTATAACGATATACGATATATTTTTTAGCCAATTCATATTTATTAATTTTCATTAATTTTTCTTCAATAATATCTTGAACATCTTCTACTAACATTCTTTTTTTGCCAAATTCTTCTATGTATTCCATTATGCCTTTGATATCTTCTTTACTTGCTCTTTCCGTTGTTCTTACTTCTTTATTTGCTTTTTCAATAGCTATTTTTATTTTCTCTCGATCATAATCAACAGCTCTTCCATCTCTTTTTATAATTTTCATTTTTTCACATTCTTTCTCTATTACTGCTACAATTTTTTTAACAAAATTAGTTAAGACTAACTAGTAACGACCTTTTTATTATTATATAATAAACCAATTGTTTTTCTGTTGCATTTGCAACTTTTTTTTAGTATAATAAGAAGAATTAGGAGAATATAAAATGGAAATTAATTTTGATATAAAAGAATTTATACAAGAATTTGAAAATAGTTGTCAAAGAATTCAAAAAAAAACATTTTTAAAAAACGAAATTATTAGTAGTTATATAAAAAAAAGAAATCAATTTTGCATTTTAATAACAGGAAATGCTGACTTAGTTCGTTACGATTTTAATGGAAATAGAACAATTGTTGAACATTTCACCAAAAACGATATTTTTGGCGAAGTATTTTATAGCATTACCACAAACAACGAATTACTTGTAGAAGCTCGTGAAACATGCGATGTTCTTTTTTATCATTATCATGATATTTATAATAAATGTAAAAATAACTGTAAATTTCACCAAAAATTATCAGCCAATTTACCTGAATTAATACTAAGTAAAGTTATGAACTTAAATATGCGAATTGAACTGCTTACTAAAAGAACCATTCGTGATAAATTAATTGGTTATTTTACTATGCTATCTACTCAAAATTTAAACAAAACTTTTCCTCTTCCTTTTTCTTTAACTGATTTAGCTGATTATTTAAGTATCGACAGAAGCGCTATGATGCGAGAATTAAAACTTCTAAAAGAAGAAGGTTTTATCGAAAAAAATGGAAATAAAATAACGTTACTTTATAGATAACTCCTTAAAAATAATCCTAATAGCAACAATCTCTACAAACCTTGATTTGTAGAGCAGAACTTTTCATAATGGGAGTAGGTATCTATCAAATATTTCTGAAAATTCTCGGCTACCTTACAAATACTAAGAACTTCTAATCCCATAAAATGAGCCTCTTTCACGTTCAAAACTACGATTTATGATTTTGAATTAATGACAAATACACGGTAATCGTAGTTTTGCCTTGAACATCCCTCATTTTATGAGATAAGAATTTCTAACTATTTTGCAGTTGCATTCGAATTTTTATCAATATTTGATAGATACCACTCCCTTGCTCTAAAATTAAAGTTTATAGTGTTTATGAAATTAAATCGGATAGTATTTTGAATTGTAGAGTAGCCCTTGAAGAAATGGTATATTTTTTATGAAGTAACAATTCGGGGGGACCGACAAACTACAGTCTGTTATGCAATTACAGACTGTGTGCAGTTGGGAGTTACAAATAAAAAATATACCATTTTTCAAGGGCGAATTATTATAAGGTAATTTTGATAATTTGCTCGACAAATCAAAGTTTGTAAGGTTGACCAGTAACGAATGGTTACTAGAAATGTATAAAAGTACAAGAAAACTCTTGTACTTTTTTTCGTAAAATGATATGATAAACGCATAAGAAAGTCGAAAGGAAGTGTTAATGTGAAAATATTAATAACAGGAGCAAACGGAATGCTTGCTAAATCAGTAAAAAAG
>CATOLW010000254.1 GCA_951800935.1 uncultured Clostridium sp. | reverse complement strand
ATAGTTGCTATCTTTTTTATCGCATTAATAACTTATGTAGCTTATATAGGTGGAATGGCAAGAATATAAATAAAAATACCGGAAAAATAAAGAAACAATTTCCGGTATTTTCATTTTTTTGATAAATACACTACAAAAATCAAAAAAAATAGTATATAATAGAAGAAACGAAAGGAAATAATAAAAGGATGTAAAAAATGGTAAAAGATGAAATTTATAAAATAACAATAAAAGATGAACACATAAACATCAAAAAAGTAGCCATAATAATACTAATTATTGGAGTTATAATGGGACTTATAGTAATATCCAAAAATATAGTAGAAATCATAAAACAACATAAAGTATTTAAGCAATATGAATCACAACTAATAGCATTAAACAAAGAAGAAGAGGACAAACAAGCCCAAATTGCAAAAAAGCAACAAGAAAAAATACCAAAACTTACCGAAGAAGGAAAAGACAAAATCAAAAACATTTATCATTCAGAAACAAAAAGAGCTTTTCTAACTTTTGACGATGGACCATCAACGGTAACACCTATGATACTAGATATCTTAAAACAAGAAAATGTCAAAGCTACTTTTTTTGTTTTAGGTTGCAATGTAAATGCGATGCCAGAGATAACCAAAAGAATTTATGAAGAAGGACATTATATTGCCAATCATGGTTACACTCATTCTTATTCTACTATTTATGCTTCACCACAAGCTGTATTAGATGAATTTAACCAATGCAATGAAGCTGTCAAAAATGCACTTGGAATGCCAGAATATCATTCTCATTTATTCCGATTTCCAGGAGGATTGACAGGGGGCAAATATGCAGAAATAAAGAACCAAGCAAATGAATTGCTATTGCAAAATGACATTGTACATATGGATTGGAATGCTCTTACAGGAGATGCAGAAACAACCAAGCCTACGATTGAATATGAAATGAAAAGAATAGAAGAAACAGTAACCAATAAAAGTAGCGTTGTTATTTTAATGCATGATGCACAAGCAAAAGCCGTTACTGCTGAAAGTTTGCCACAAATTATTTCTTGGCTAAGAGAAAATGGATATGAGTTTAAAAATTTTTATGAAATCATGAGATAAAAGGAGAGAGAACTTTGCCTAACAAGATAGAAGAAAAATTAGAGTATTTAGGATTAAATTTAGGAAAAATACCAGCCAATATAAAAAAAGTAGAACCATTAGAATTTCGAATTCCTAAATTTTATGACGAAAAACAATATAGACAATATCGATACATTCCAGTAAAAGATATACAAATACTATTATCACCAACCAATCGATTAGACAAAATAGAAGAAAAATATAAAAAAGCAGGCCCATTAGCAGAATACTTAGACAGCAAAAATGAAAAGAATATTTTAAAATATACAACATTTTTAAACATGCTAAAAAAAGTAAAAATAGAAGAAATTGAAAAAATAGAACAAGAACAAGCAAATCTTAGTAAAAAAATTCCATTTAAAGTAAAATTTGAAGGAAATTATCTATGGCAAATTTACTATTCAGAAAATACAGACAAATACTTTATGCTAGTACCAACAGAAGAATCAGATTACTCCACATTTTTCTTTTTACTAAAAAAACAATTAGAAAAAAGAAGAACAGGAAAAATATTTGTACCAATTAGAAATATTGGTTACAGCCAAAACTATTTAAGAAAATCGCAATTTGAAGATTTAGAAAATTTTTTGTGGCTATTTACAAAAGATTGGCCATTAATTTATGAAGTATTTGATAAAAATAATGAATTAAGCATACAAATTGTAGGAGAAACAAAAGTATATGAAAAAATAAAAAGCTTTTACAGAATCAAATTAAGTACGAAAGAAGAAGCACAACAGTTTTATAAATTAGTCAAAGCGATGTTTATTATACAAACAGAATTGCCACATTATTTTGATTTCCAAACCAATATAGGGAAAACTGGAGAAATCGAATTCTATATGGAGGACCAGAAAATAGAATATGATACCATTCCAGAATGGATTAATGATACTTGCAAAATTGGCAAAATAAGAATTGAAGAAGTAAAAGAATGGATAC
The DNA here is from genome assembly GCA_951800935.1 of uncultured Clostridium sp. Next base: position 154 of record CATOLW010000254.1, on the reverse strand, counting down.
GAAATGGGAAGAAAAAACTAGAAACTTTAAAAGAAGAAGTTGCTATACAAGAAATTGAATATCTTGCCAAAGAAAAACAAATTTCTACCTTTTTAGAATGCAAAAAAACATTTTTTGGAAAGTTCAAATATTATTTTAAATACAATAAAAAGAA
>CATOLW010000253.1 GCA_951800935.1 uncultured Clostridium sp. | reverse complement strand
TGCATACTGATTTATTAAAACACAATAATAACAGATTTATACACAAGAAAGCAATAAAATTGTGGAAAAAAGTGTTTTTATGTGGATAAAAAAGAAAAAAACTGTGGAAAACTATATAAAATTTGTCAAAAAAACATAAAAGGAAACATAAAACAAAAAGCAAAAAACCTTTAAAACAAAAGAAAAATCTAAAAAAAAAGAAAAAATCACTTGACTTTTAGTACCGTTTTGCTGTATAATCGATATACTTGTTAATTTATGAAAACAACTTCCGAGAAATTGGAAGAAAATAAATAAAAAACAATAGGAGGTGTAGGGGAAAATGAAAAGAACATTTCAACCAAAAAATAGACAAGAAAAGAAAGAACATGGATTTATGAAAAGAATGAAAACAAGAGCAGGAAGAAACATATTAAAAGCAAGAAGAGCAAAAGGAAGAAAAAAATTAACAGCATAAAAAAATGCGCAAAAAAGGCCGCAAGCGCGAGCCTTTTCGCATATTAAATTAGGAAAAAAAGCATGAAAAAAACAAAAATGTTAAAAAAAAATTATGAATTTAGAAATGTTTTATCAAAAGGAAGGTACTATTCAGGAAAATACATCGAAGCCTTTATAAAAAAAAGCAATCCTCAATATGTAAACTTTTTAGGAATTGCCATTGGTGTAAAAATCGCAAAAGCAGTGAAAAGAAATCATATTAAAAGATTGATTCGCGAGAATTATCGAGGAGTAGAAGAAATAATAAAAAGTGGTTATTCGATTGTATTTTTATGGAAGAAAAAAGCAGATGTAAAAGAAGCAAAGTTTTCAAATATTCAAAAGGACATGAAAACTATTTTTGATAAAGCAAAGATAGTTAAGGAGTAATATGAAAAAATTACTGATATGGCTAATTAATGGGTATCAAAAATATATCTCAAAAGCCTTAGAAAGTAAAAACATTCATTGCAAATATTATCCAACATGCTCTGAATATACCAAGCAAGCAATTCTAAAATATGGAGCGGGAAGAGGCACAATAAAAGGAGTTATTAGAATTATAAAATGTAATCCTTTTTCAAAAGGGGGATATAATCCCTTAAAATAGAGCTTAGGAGGAATCAAGTTTATGTTTGCATTTTTTGCAAGTATCTTTGGTTATTTACTATCTTTTTTATATAATATAGTCAATAACTATGGATTAGCCATTATATTATTTACGGTTATTATAAAATTATTATTGTTACCATTATCCATTAAACAACAAAAAAATATGAAAAAAAGCATGAAACTACAAGAAAAAATGAAGGTAATTCAATTTAAATATAAAAACGATCCAGAAAAAATGAATCAAGAAGTTATGAATTTATATAAGACTGAAAAGATGAGTCCATTTAGTGGGTGTTTAACAGCAATTATTCAATTTTTATTATTACTTTCCATTTTCTATTTAGTAAGAAATCCACTTACATACATGGAAAAAATTTCTTCCGATGAAATCAACCAATATGTAGAACAAATGAAAGAAGAAGGAAAAGAAGTAAGCCAAACATATCCAGAAATTGATTTAATAAGAGAATATGAGTATTTAAAAGAAAAAAACCCAGAAGACAATCAGGTAAATAAATTAAATCTTGAAATGAATTTTTTAGGATTAGACTTAAGTAAGATACCACAACAAAACATGACAGATTATACGGTTTATATTATCCCTATTTTATATATTTTATCTTCTTTTATCTCAATCCGAATGACAACATCAATGCAACAAAAGCAAAATCAAAAAAAGAAACAAACAATAATAGACGGAAAAACAGGGGAAAACGAAGAAAAAGAAGAAAATGAAATGGATGCTGTTATGCAAACTAATAAGATGATGTCATGGATGATGCCAATCATGTCAATTTCAATTGCTTTTGTAGCACCATTAGGGTTGGCACTATATTGGTTAATGAGCAATATTTTAATGATTTTAGAAAGACTATTATTAGATAAAGTAATTAAGCAAGAAGAGGAGGAATAATAAATGGAAAAAACTATTATTTCTGAGGGAAAAACAACAAATGAAGCGATCCAAAATGGACTAAAAAAGCTAAATGTACCCAAAGATTGTGTAGAGATAAAAGTATTAGAAAATGAAGATAAAAGAAGCTTTTTTAGTATTTTAGCACCAAGAGTTGTAAAAGTAGAAATGACATTAAAAGAAGGACAAAAAGAAAATCCAAAACAAGTAGTAAAA
>CATOLW010000252.1 GCA_951800935.1 uncultured Clostridium sp. | reverse complement strand
AAAACCAGAAAAAACTTTAGAACAATTAGATACTAAGACATTTATGGATCGATATGAAGAAAAAATAAGAGAAAAAATAAAAAAAGGAGAAACTTTAGAAGGAGCAACTATAGAAAGAACAAGTGATAGTATTATCCGAGTAACAACAAAGGAAGGATATGTATACAAAGTAACAGAAAATGAAGTAACATATCTTGGAAAATATGGAGAAAATACACCACCAACTTTACAAGAAAGTGATATAGACTTTAATCTTAACCCAAGTGAATACACAACAGAAAATATTGAAGTAGAAATCGTAGTTAAAATCAATATGGAAGGATATACTTTACAATATTCAACAGATGGAACCAATTGGACAAACTATGTAGAGAAAGTAATTTTTAGCGAAAATGGAACAATTCATGCAAGGCTAATCAATGAAATAGGAGAAACAGGAGGAGTAGCAAGTAAAGAAATAGATATCATTGATAGAGAAAATCCACAAGAAGCTATTGTCGACTTTAGCAGTACAAGTACTGACACAGAAAACAGTATAACAGCAACTGTAACACAAACAGATAAAGGAGCAAGCGGAGTTGATTTCACAAACAGTAAGTGGAAATTTTCGACAGAGAATGAAACAATAGGAACCAATCCAGCTACCTATACAGGAGGACTATTTAGTAAAAGTCCAGAAGAAATATCTTTAAGTACAACAACACCAGGAACCTATTATTTGCATGTATTAACAATTGATAAAGCAGGAAATCCAAGAGAAACTATAAAAGGTCCGATTACAGTAACAAAAGCAATGGCAAAAGTAGGAGTAATTGTAACAGGAGAAAACAAAGAATATACAAAAAACGGAACAGCAAAAGTACCAGTAGGATTTGCGATCAAACCAGGATGTGATGATGTATCAAATGGACTCGTTATTTCAGATGTAGCAAATGATATAGAAGATACAGGGAACCAATTTGTGTGGGTACCAGTTACCAGTAGCAGTGCTTATGTTAGAAATTTTGGTTATCCTCATGCAGATACTACACTTCAAGGGGTCTATAATGATAGTGGATATTTGCCAAGTGGTATAACAAATGAAAGTCAGACAGTTCTTGATGCAGGTGGATTTTATATAGCACGATATGAAACTGGTTCTGGATTAGTAAGCAAAAAAGGTATAGCAGTTTGGAATATGATTAATTATGAATCAGCAAAAGATCAAAGTAAAAAATTTGTTAATAATACACATGTAAAAAGTGCATTAATTTCTGGCGTACAATGGGATGTAACAATGGCTTTTGTCAATGGAAAAAAGGATGGAAGTGGAAATACTTTTAATGTAAGTGTTCATGGTAGTCATAGATTTAGAGAAAATCGAACTGCATCAGGTCAGAATATAAGTGACCAAGTTTGCAATATCTATGATTTACAGGGAAATTACCTTGAGTATACTGCAGAGCGTGCAAATTGTGGAACATGGCCAGGAAATGGAAGTGGAATATATAGAGGGGGAAAAGCTAGTTCAGTTGGATGGGCTTCAGATAGATATCCATGCTCAGTAGAAACATATGATGGAAGTTTTAGAATGGTTTTGTATGTTCTTTAAGTATATAATAGAATAAACGGAATAAAATGATAAAATTCCTAATATAAATATAACAGATATTTATATTAGGAGTTTTTTATATGATAGTAATTAACAAAAAAAGAATCCAGATTATTATTTCTGGGGTATTGATAGCTATATTTGCATTTTCCCTTCAGATAGCAAACAAAAATAAAGAAGAACCACAACCAAATACGATAACTACAACAGCAACACCAATTTCAGGAAAAACAATAGTAATTGATGCAGGACATGGTATACCAGACGAAGGAGCACAAAGCAGTAATCGGAACAACAGAAGCCCAAACCAATTTAAAAATTGCTCTAAAATTACAAAATCTATTAGAAAGTAGTGGAAGTACAGTCATTTTAACTCGTTCCGATGAAAATGCTATATATGATATAGACAGTCAAACATTAAAACAAAAGAAAATTTCAGATATTCATAATCGAGTAAAAATTGGAAATGAATCATCAGCTGATATTTTTGTTAGTATTCACTTAAATAAAATACCACAAGAACAATATTTTGGATGGCAATGCTTTTATAAAAGTGGAGATGAAAAAAGTATAAATCTAGCAAAACAAATTCAAACAAACTTAAATGACGCAATTCAAAAGGAAAACAAAAGAGTAGCTATG
>CATOLW010000251.1 GCA_951800935.1 uncultured Clostridium sp. | reverse complement strand
AAAAACAACTAGCTAAACAAGAAAAAAGTGAAATGGATGATCAAATAAAAATCAATTTTGGTGGAAGATTTGTAGATGGTCTGGAAGATACAAGGGGACTTAAAAAATATGATCATAGTGAAGATGATTTAGAACCACTAACTAAACAATCTAAATTAAAAGCTAAACAAGAAAAAAGAAAAATGCAAGTACCAGATATTGATGAGCAAGAAGAAACAGAACAACCAGATGTTATTGAAAGCAATTTGTTCAAAGATGTAGAAGAACAAAAAGAAGAAAAGAAAAGAGCAGTACTACAATTAGAGCATGCTATGACAGTAGAAGATGAGCATTATGAATATCCTCCATTAGAAATTTTAAGCAAATCAACAAAAAAAGGAATTAAAGGAGGAGCGAAAGCATTAACGGATACAGCAGCAAGATTACAAAAAACACTACATAGCTTTGGTGTATCTGCTAAAGTTGAAAATGTTTCAGTAGGACCAGCTATTACCAGATATGAATTAAAACCAGCAGAAGGTGTTCGTGTAAGTAAGATAGCAAACTTAGCAGATGATATTGCACTTAATTTGGCAGCAGAAACTATCAGAATTGAAGCACCAATACCAGGAAAACAAGCAGTTGGAATTGAAGTGCCAAATTCAGAAAGGGAAGCAGTCCATTTAAGAGAAGTTTTAGATAGTGATACTTTTAAAAGTAATGAGTCAAAATTAGCAATCGCATTAGGAAAAGATGTAGCAGGAAATGTTCAATTAGCAGACATTGCTAAAATGCCACATGTTTTAATTGCTGGTTCAACTGGTTCTGGAAAGAGTGTATGTATTAATACTATTATTACAAGTATTATTTATCATGCTAAACCAAGTGAAGTGAAATTTGTTATGGTAGATCCAAAAGTTGTAGAATTATCTGTGTATAATGGAATTCCACATCTTTTAATTCCAGTGGTAACTGATCCTAGAAAAGCAGCAGGAGCTTTGGCCTGGGCAGTACAAGAAATGGATAACCGATATAATTTATTTGCTCAAAAAGGAGTAAGAGATTTAAAAGGTTATAACAAAGCGATTGAAAATGATGAAGAAGCAGGAAAATTACCACAAATTGTTATTATTGTTGATGAGTTAGCAGATTTAATGATGGTAGCTAAGAACGACGTAGAAGACGCTATTTGTCGACTAGCACAAAAAGCAAGAGCGGCAGGAATGCACTTAGTAATTGCAACCCAAAGACCATCTGTTGATGTTATTACAGGACTAATTAAAGCTAATGTGCCATCTAGAATTGCTTTTGCCGTATCTTCACAAGTAGATTCAAGAACTATTTTAGATAGTGTAGGGGCTGAAAAATTACTAGGAAAAGGGGATATGCTATACTTCCCATCAGGAGCACCAAAGCCATCTAGAGTACAAGGTGCATTTGTAACAGATGGAGAAGTCGAAAAAATAGTAGATTTTATTAAATCAAATGGTACAGCAACTTATAGTGAAGATATTTTAGAAAGTATTGAAAATAGTAACAAAACAGACAAAGAAATAGCGGCAGAATCAGCAGAAGATGATGACACCGATCCGTTTTTAATGGATGCAATTCAAACTGTTGTAGAAACAGGGCAAGCATCAACATCTTTTATACAAAGAAGATTTAAAGTAGGATATGCAAGAGCTCGGAAGAATTATTGATCAAATGGAAGAAAGAGGTGTTATTTCTGGCTATCAAGGAAGCAAGCCAAGAGAAGTTCTTATGACTTTAGATAGATGGAATGAATTAAAAATGGGAACAAGTGAAGAGGGATCAGGGGACGTTCCTTAAAATCCCTTTTTCAGAGGAAAGGTGACATTCTTTAGAAAAAACCAAAGGATTGTTTTCCAATTTCTAAAACAGGGATTTTAAGGAACGTCCCTGGATCCCTTTTTGAAAGGAGAAAATTTTGCAAAAGAAAAGTGATAAATTTTTAGAGAAAATTGTAAAAAAAGATTATAACAATGAACTTGAGAAAGTCTTAGAAAAAAAAGTCTTTGATGAGAATACAAAAAGTATGTTACTTAATATTTTGTATAAAATTGAAACTGCCTACAAAGATTATGAAAAGGTAAAACCAAATGTACCAGAAAAAGAAGATTTTATTCAATCTGTTATTTATAATATAAAGGATAATTGTGATGAGATAAAAATTGTAAAATTAAATTCAAAAGAATGTGAAATGCTAGGAAAAAAGACATTTTTAGTAGAAAAAAATAAAAAGAGAA
>CATOLW010000250.1 GCA_951800935.1 uncultured Clostridium sp. | reverse complement strand
ATAGGATATCCAGGAAGTTTTGAAGGTGGTCATTACCAATATTATACTTTTGGATCAGTATCAAATACTCATGATAGATGGTTTGATTCAACTGCCCAAGTTGTAGGAGGTTTTAGTGGAGGACCTATTTATCAGACTTCAAATAAATATGTAATAGGTATAAATAAACGGCTATTATACTAGTAGACCAAATATAACTTTTGGTGTTAGAATAACACAAAATATAGTCGATTTAATTAATAGTTTAAGTTAGTGAGAGGTTTTTTAATTTATATAGTAACAATTAATAATAATATAAAGAGGGATTCATTCCCTCTTTATATTATTATTAATTGTTACTATTATACTATATTTCTAAATCATAATCATCTCTTGATTTTTCATTAATTAAAGCTTTTTGTTCACTACTTTCAATTTTTTCTAGTCCTATGTCCATGTATTCCATTGTTTTTAATTCTCTTTGTACTAATTCAGGATTATCAACATATCTATCATAGTTTTTTCTAAATTGTTTTACATTTTTTAAAATTCTTTCTGGAGGGACTTGGTGAGAAAGTTGATACATTACAAAACTAATAGTTGCAACAATTTTAAAATTAAATATTTTATCGGCTATTTTGTTCCAAAAAGAAGGTTTATTTTTTTCTTGTTCAATAGTTGTATTTTGCATTTCTAATATTCTTGTGTTATATCTTTGTTTTTCCTTTTCATATTCTTCTTCTAATTGTTTTCTTTGTTTTTTATGTTGTATTTCAAGGTCTGCGATACTTTCCTTAATATAATCTTTTTTGCCTTGCAAATCTTCTATTTCAGCTTCTAATTCTTCTATTTTTTCACTTTCATACATTGCCTTGTTTTTACATATTTTTATAAATTCAGGATCTCTTTTTAATTCTTCTTTTACAGTTTCAATTTCTTCTTCAACTATTGATTTTTTTTGTTCTTCAGGTATATTTTCTATTACTGCTTTTTTTATTTCTTCAGATGGGTTTTTTATCAATTCTGTTATAGCTTTTTGTTTTATTTTTTCTTCATTTTTTAATTGTTCTACTGTTTTGTTTCCTTCTTTTGTTGCACCATTTAGGATATTTACTTTTGTTTGTAATTTTTCTTCTAAATATTCTTGCATTTCTGGGTGTATTTTTTGTAATTCAACTTTGTTTATACAAACCTTCGCATTTACTTTGTATGTCTGTTTTTTCTCATCATATATTACAGGGACAAAGCAAAAGTGCATATGGGGACTTGTTTCGTCTAAGTGAACATAGGAAGAAACCACATTTTCTTTTCCGTATTTTTTTTCAAAAAAGTTATAGACTTCTTTAAAAAATAGTTCTTGACTTCCAGTATAATCTGCAGGAATAGTAACAACCCAAGAAACTAACCAATTTACATTATTTCTTTTTAAGATTTTTAAACTTTCACATCTGTTTTTCATAAATTCAAAATCAGTCATATTCTCGTGTTTTGGTGCTAAATTATAATTTAAAAAAGTTCTGTTGTGATGTATTTCTTGATTTTTGTAAGTTCTATTTGGATCACTCCTATTACAATGTACTAAAATATTTCCAGACTGATTTCTTGTAAATTTTTCGCAATTCATATTATCACCTCCAGCGACATACTTATTATACCATAATATTTTTGGTGTAGCAAGTTATACCAAAATATTTTTCTAACGAAAAAATTATTGGTAAACTTGCAAGGGTGATCCCCTTGACCCCCTCCTGCAGAAATAAAAAAACATACCAAAACGGCATGTATATTTTTTTATTCTGCAGAACAATACCTATACTAAAGCATAGGTATTGCAGGGGCTATTCTCGCCCCTACGAAAATACTTTGTATTTTCTACCCCAGAGCTACCGCACTACATTGCTAATATAAAATTAGCAATTCCGTTTGGTCTTGCTTAATCTATTTTAGTAATATGCCTTATATAGAAAAATGCAATTACTTCTGCAATTATAAGAATTGATTGCATTATTAGTATTTGTTTTTCTGCAGGTAATTCATTAAATTTAATTGCTATTTGTAATGCTATATCTGAATACATTATTTATCACCTCGACATATATTTTAGCACTTATGACCTTAAAAAACAATGTCAAAATTTAACGGTGTGAATATAAGGCTAAAAACGGTTATATTATTTAAGGGTGATAAAAATGAAATTTGAGAAATTTAAACCAGAAAATTATAAAAATGTAGATATAAAATTTACTTTAAGATTACCAGAAGAATTACATCAAGATATAGC
>CATOLW010000249.1 GCA_951800935.1 uncultured Clostridium sp. | reverse complement strand
AAAAATAGATGGCATAGAAAAACAAGTAACCATTGATGAAGTAAAAAAAGGTGATCTAGTAGTTAGTAAACCTGGAGAAAAAATTGCAGTAGATGGTGAAATCACTTACGGAATAGCTCATTTGGATGAATCATTTATAACTGGTGAAAGTAAAAAGGCTAGTAAAACAATTGGCGAAAAAGTAATTGCAGGTAGTCTAAATTATGATGGTTATTTGGAATATAAAGCTGAAAGAATTGGTAAAGAATCCACTATTTCTGAAATTGTAAAATTAGTACTAGAAGCAACTAATACTAAAGCTCCTATTGCAAAAGTAGCAGATAAAGTTAGTGGTTATTTTGTTCCAGCTGTTATAATAATTGCTTTTCTTACTTTTTTAGTTTATCTTATTCTAGGTTATGGATTTAATACGTCTTTAACCACATTTGTAACTATTTTAGTTGTAGCTTGCCCTTGTAGTCTTGGTTTAGCTACTCCTCTTGCCATTATTGTAAGTGAAGGATTATGTGCTAGCCATGGTATTTTAGTAAAGAAAAGTGAAATTTTAGAAAATGCCCAAAAAGTAGATACCATTGTTTTTGATAAAACAGGAACTTTAACCTATGGTACTTTAAAAATAGCAGAAGTAATTTATTATAGCAAGCAAGAAGAAAAAGAATTATTACAATTGGTTGGAAGTTTAGAAAGCAAATCAACTCATCCAATTAGTAAGGCTTTTTTGGATTATTTAAAAGAAAACCATTTAGAAATTTTACCAGTAGAAGATTTTAAACTTTTAAGTGGTTACGGAATTACAGGAACTGTTGCCTCACAAGATTTTATATTAGGAAATGCAAAAATTCTTGCTAAATATGATATAAAAAATAATCATTTAGACGATGAAAAAAGATTAACGAACAATGGAAATAGTATTATTTATGTGATAAAAAACAAAGAAATTGTAGCTCTTATTGGTGTAGATGATGTAGTAAGAGAAAACGCAAAAGATGTCATTTCTCTTCTTAATAAGAATAAAATTGAAACCATTATGCTAACAGGTGATCATCAAGAAACCGCACAAAAAATTGCTAAAAATATTGGTATTACAAATGTTAGAGCAAATGTTCCTCCTTCCGAAAAAGCAACTATAATAAAAAAATTAAAAGAAGAAAAAACTTATGTTATGATGTGTGGTGATGGTATTAATGATAGTCCTGCTCTAGCTAGTTCTGATATTGGTGTTAGTTTTAATAGTGGTACCGATATTGCCATGGATGCTTCTTCGGTTATTTTAACCAGAAATGATTTGCAAAGTATTCCTGATTTAATTTATATTAGTAAAAAAACCATTCGAAATATTAAACAAAACTTATTTTGGGCCTTTTTTTATAATAGTTTAATGATTCCTATTAGTATGGGGTTACTTCTTCCTTGGGGAATTTCAATTAATCCCATGATTGCAAGTTTTGCTATGATTTTAAGTAGCCTTACTGTTATTTTGAATGCTTTAAGGCTAAAAAATGTAATACAATCGTAACATAAAAGATATATTTTTTTAATAATTCTAAAAAGTCTTAGCTTTCGTATCCTTATCGCGTATAGATTGGCTACACAAGTGTTGAAAATAATAATAAATCACGTATAATAGAATAGGGTGATTATTATGAAGCACAGTAATAAAGCTAGGTTGAAACTCATATTAATTAGTTTAATTATGATTACTGGTTTTATTTTTGTTTCTATAAACTTCTTTTCTAGAGGTAGTTCCATTGTGACTATAAAAATAGAAACTAAAAAATTGCAAAATTTAAATAGTGGAACTTCTACACTAACAAATTGGCAAAAAGCTTTCAAAGAAGTTGCTTATGCTTATTATATGAGAGGAAATAATTTACAATATAATTCAGAAAAAGTTGCTTATTACCCACCAGAAGAAGCAACTAGTCAAAATACAAATTATCTAGTTTGCTCTCGGATATACTAGAAATGTATACAATGAATTATTTGGTATACAAATTCCTACTAATACAGCTAAATTATTAGAATATAGTAAGTTATATCTTGGGAATCCAGAAGTAATTGCTTATGGATATAAGGATAATAATGATTTTATAATGGATTTATATGATTCATCTGCAAAAAATAATTACATCACAAAAAACAATCCGACTTTTGAAGAAATCTTACCCTATTTACAATGTGGAGATGTGCTAACTTATACAGGTCATACTTTTTTAGTATATGATTTATTATATGATGAAAGCGGAAATGTAAGCGATGCTTACATTCTTCA
>CATOLW010000248.1 GCA_951800935.1 uncultured Clostridium sp. | reverse complement strand
AGAAGAAGAAAGGATAGCTATTCCAATAAGAGAAGTACAACAACAATTAATAAAAAAAGCACATGAATTAAAATTAATAGATGATTTTGCTAAAGAAAAGGAAACTGATTATGAAATTTTAAAAAATGTATTTCATGTTAGAGTTATTAACTTAGAAGATTTATATATTAAAGTGATGCAAGAAAAAGATGGGAACTATTATTTGCAATTATTTGATGAAAATGCTTTTGAAGAAAAAATATTAATTTATCCTCAAGAGATATCATTTAAAATGAATAAAAAAGTAAAGATTTTTAATTAAGGAGGAAACTTAAATGAAGATTACATTTTTAGGAGCAACAAGAACAGTTACAGGGTCAAATTTTTTAGTAGAAGCATGTGGAAAGAAATTTTTGGTAGATTGTGGAATGTGGCAAGGAAAGGCTGAATATGAAACACAAAATGAACAAGAATTTGAATTTAATCCAAGTGAAATTGACTTTATGTTATTAACACATGCCCATATAGACCATTCTGGAAGAATACCTAAATTATATAATGAAGGATTTCGAAATAAAATTTATGCGCACAAAGCAACTTGCGATTTATGTGCTTTAATGTTGCCAGACAGTGGACATATTCAAGAAATGGAAAACGAATGGAAAAATAAAAAAAGAAAAAGAAAAGGAGAAAAAGAGATTCTTCCATTATATACAGCAGAAGAAGCAGCTAGATCATTAGAAATATTTGAGCCAGTTCAATATGACGAAATTATTGAAATTACAGAAGATATTCATGTAAGATTCAATGATGCAGGACATATGTTAGGTTCTAGTGTAATAGAGTTATGGACAAAAGAAGATGGGAAAGAAACAAAAACAGTATTTACAGGAGATTTAGGAAATAATGATATTCCCTTATTAGACTCACCAACTATGATAGAAAGTGCCGATTATTTGGTAATGGAATCTACTTATGGTAGTAGACTTCATTTAAGAAATGATGAGAAAGCAGAACTTTTCTTAAATATTGTATCAGAAACCTTAAATCAAGGAGGAAGTGTTGTAATTCCTTCCTTTGCTGTGCGGAAGAACACAGGAAATTTTATATGAAATCAATAAACTAAAAGAAGTAAAAGATGACGAAGAATTTATTAGAAAATATAAAACCTTGATGAAATCTAATGTTTATGTAGATAGTCCATTAGCAATTTCTGCAACAGAAGTATTTAGAGAAAACACCAATTTATTTGAAGAACAAATTCAAGAAGAAATTATGAAGGGAGACAATCCACTTGAATTTCCAGGACTAAAATTCACACAAACAGCAGATGAATCCAAAGCACTAAATGAAGACCAAACACCAAGTATTATCATATCAGCAAGTGGAATGTGTGAAGTAGGAAGAATCAAACATCATTTAAAACATCACTTATGGGATCCAAAATCAACCATACTTTTTGTAGGATATCAAGCAGTGGGAACCTTAGGATATAATATTGTAAATGGAGCCAAAAAAGTAAAAATTTTTGGAGAAGAAATTGCCGTAAATGCTAGAATTGAATATATTGAAGGATATTCTGGACATGCTGACCAAGAAGGACTAATGAACTTTATTTATTCCTTTATTAACAAACCAAAACACATCTTCTTAGTACATGGAGAAGCAGAAGCGCAAAATATATTAGAAGAAAAAATCAAACAAGACACTGGAATTAGAGTAACCATACCAGAATTTGGAGAAACTTACGAAATTGGTAGCACAGAAGAAAATGAAGAAAACATAAAAATGACAAATAAAATAGAAAGAAGAATTACATCAGAAATCAGAAGAGAAGTAATCGACCGACTACAAAAACTAAAAGAAGAAATAAAAGACATGGACAATTATGTAAGACAAGACCTAGATGACAACAAACTAAAAGACGAAGACATCTTTAGAATTAACGAAAAAATAAAAGATTTAGAAAAACAAATCATAAATGTAATAGAAGGCTAATAAAAGAAGAATGTGGGGGAAATTGGGACAGGCACAACTACTCCCTTTTTGTCGCTGTTTGGGACAGGTATAAAACTGATTGATAGAAATAAATGATCAAATAAAAAAGGAGAAAGAGATGGAAAATAAGTATTTTAATGAAGCTATGATCGGAAATAAAAATATATTAGTGACTTTTACAGGAAAAGGAGAGATGCAAAGAATTTATTTTCCGAGTAAAGATAATAAACAATTTGTTGATTTTTTTCATACTGGAGTGAAAATTAATAATTCAGATTTAATTTATTTACATCAAGATATCAATAATAT
>CATOLW010000247.1 GCA_951800935.1 uncultured Clostridium sp. | reverse complement strand
AGATAATTCTAATATCTACCCAACCAAAATGAATTTAAATATTGTTTACGAAGATGACTGGTTTTTAGTCCTTAATAAACCTTCTGGTATCCCAATACATCCTTCTCGTCTTCATTATACCGACTCTCTTTCTAATGGAGTCAAATATTATTTTGACGCTATTGGCTTACAAAAAAAAGTGAGGCCAGTTAATCGTTTAGATTTAGATACTTCTGGTCTTGTTATTTTTTCTAAGTGCGAATATATTCAAGAATGCTTGATTAAACAAATGTCTTCTTCTACTTTTCAAAAGGAATATTTATGCCTAGTAGAGCGGATTATTAGACAGCAAATTTGGTTCTATTCATTTGCCAATTGCTAGAAAAGCTGATAGCATTATTGAAAGATGTGTAGATAAAAAAAGAGGACACCTTGCTATTACTCATTATGAGGTACTACAAGAATTAAAGAACTTTAGTTTCATGAAGTGTCAATTAGAAACAGGCAGAACTCATCAAATTCGTGTTCATATGGCTTCTATTGGACATGCTTTACTTCGGTGATACTTTATATGGAAAATCATCTTCTTTAATTGCTAGGCAAGCTTTACATAGTTCTAAAATTTCCTGTATTCATCCAATTTCTAAAAAGCATTTACTGTTTGATAGTTCTTTACCAGAAGATATGAAAAAAGCAATTAAGGACCTTTCTTAATTGTCCTCAATTGCTTTTAAAATTTCTTCTTTACTTCTGATGCCAACAAAAGTTTTTTCTACCTCTCCTTCTTTTATAATAACTATAGTAGGTATACTCATAATTCCATATTTCATTGCTAATTCTTGATTTTCATCTACATTAACTTTCCCTACCTTAAGCATTCCTTCCTTTTCTTCTGCAATTTCATCTATGATAGGTGACATCATTTTACATGGTCCACACCAGTCAGCATAAAAGTCAATTAAAACTGGCTTGTCTGCTTTTATTATCTCTTTTTCATAGTTTTCACTATTGATTTTTAGTACACTCATATTCAATTTTCCTCCTTTTTATTTTTAAGGGCGTCCCTTAATCCCTTTTTGTTATTTCTTATATATTTTATTATTTCTGTTCCAGCCTTGCTTCCTTCATATACTGCTTTTGAAATTTGGAGCAAGCCTCCTGTACAGTCTCCACAAGCATAGATTCCTTTTATGTTAGTTTCCATATTTTCATTTACTATTATTTTATCTTTTCCGTGTTATAATTCCTAATTTTTTAGCAAACTCTATGCTTCCGTGCTACTCCGTGTAGCGATAAATATGCCTTCTGTTTTTAAGGTTGTTCCATCTTTAAATTTAATTTCCTCTACTTTTTCATTTCCCATAATAGCTTCTATTTCTTTTGTATCCATTTCTATATTCCCATTATTCGTTCTAATCTTTGGCACTTTTTCTCCATTCGTTAGAACTGTTATTTGATCCGATAAATTAATTAACTCATTTAGTTCTGAAATGGCATAGTTTCCGCTTCCAATAATAGCTATTTTCTTATTTCGATAAAAAAATCCATCACATATTGCACAATAGCTAACTCCTTTTCCCTCGAAGTTTTCTATGTTTTTTATCTTAGGCTTATTTTTCTTGCTTCCTGTGGCTAAAACAATACTACTAGTATTATACACACTTTTTGTTGTTTTTACTTCAAATCCATTTGCTATTATTTGTATTCCAATAACTTCTTGCTTTTTTATTTCAACTCCTATGTTTTTAGCTTGCTTAATACCCGTTTCATACAACTGTTTTCCATTGACTCCCTTTTCAAATCCATAATAGTTTTCGATTTGGTTTGTTTTTTCTAATGCACCTTCTTCTTGGTATAAAATAAGTGTTTTTAAATTTGCTCTTCCGTGTGTACAAACTAGCTGATATTCCTGCAGGTCCTGCCCCTATAATAATAACATCGTACATTTTTCCTCCTATCTTACTGCTCTAATTTTAGTAAAAATTCTTTCCTTTCCACTCCTAATGCATAGCCTACCAATTTTCCATTGGCGCCAATTACTCTATGACATGGAATTAGAATAGGAATTGGATTTCTATGATTTGCCATCCCAACTGCTCTTGCTGCTTTAGGATGTCCTATATTTTTAGCAATTTGTCCATAGGTTCTTACTTCTCCATAAGGAATTTGCTGTAAGGCTGTCCATACTTCTTTCATAAATTTGGTACCTTTAGGATTTAAAGGTACTGTGAATTCTTTTCTACTTCCTTCAAAATATTCATTTAATTGCTTTTTGGTTTCTTTTAAAATAGGAGTATCTTTTTCTTCTATCTCTTCTAA
>CATOLW010000246.1 GCA_951800935.1 uncultured Clostridium sp. | reverse complement strand
AAGCGATATTGACGGAACTATTATAGGAGAAAGCAATACAATAACACCTCAAAATTTAAAAGCAATCCAGGATATGAGAAAATCTCACATTGACTTTACAATATGTACAGGAAAGCCATATGCTATGGTAAAAAGTTTTTGCCAAGATCTACAGGCCAATTATGGGATTTTCGGAAATGGAAATCAAATTGTAGATTTAAAGACAGGAAAAGAAATTTTTCGAAAAACATTAACACAAGAACAAGTATTTTCTTGTATTGATTTAGCCAAAAAAGAAAACTTACATATTCATTTTTATACAGAAAATGAAGTAATTACACCAAAACTTATGTATATGGACTTAAGGAACTTTATTTTAAAAGATTCTATTTTTCCAAGCGATTTGAATTTTAAAGTAGTTTCGAATATGGAAGAATATATCAATGAAAACAAACCAACTGTTTTTAAATTAGTAATTTCAAGTTCTTCTAGCTTGGAAAATTTACAACATGAACTAAATCAAAAAATGGATGTAACAATTTTTCGAGTAAAAAAATCAAAACAATATAAAGACAAAATTATTAATAAAGAATATGAATATCTAGATATTACACCAAGTAAAACAAACAAAAGCGAAGCTTTAACGATTCTTTCAAATCACCTAAAACTTTCAAGTTCAGAGGTTATGACAATTGGTGATAATTTAAATGATATTGCTATGCTTCAAAATTTTGGAGTGGGAGTAGCAGTTGCTAATGCTTATGAAGATGTGAAAAAAGTAGCTAATTATACAACAATTCATAATGTTGATGATAGTGGTTTTGCAGAAGCAGTATATAAATATATTTCTTTTTAAGAAGAGTAGTTACATTTTGAAAATAACTACTCTTCTTTAAATTTAGCTTCTAAGCAAATCAATCCAAGAATAGATTACTTTTTTTGACATGGTAAACAAATTTAATTTCTCTACATCATTTTTGGCTACAATATCAATGCTAGACAAGGTTTTACCATCTAAGACAAAAGAAACTTCGCCTAATTTTTGACCAGAGACTATAGGTGCCGAAAGATTGTCTTCTAAGTTTAAATTTTGTTCTATATTTTTATCTTTTCCTTTTTCAATCAAAGTACCAGCATTTTCTTGTAAAACAGCATCAACAGAAGAACGAACTCCTTTTGTAATAGATAAAGATTTTACGACCTCATCTTTTTTTCCAAATTGTTTAAAAGAAAAAGTACTAAATCCATAATCTAATAGTTTTTGTGCTTCAGCAAAACGAACTTTAGTAGAAGGAGCTTTCATAATAACAGAAATCAAAGACAAATCATCACGTGTTGCGCTTGCTGACAAATTATATAAAGCTAATCCAGTAGAGCCTGTTTTTAATCCAGTTGCACCTTTATAAGTTCGAATTAATTTATTGGTATTACTTAATTCTGATTTTCCGATCACGCAAACTATCTGTCCAAATGGTAGTATATTTTGTTATGTCAGGATGATTATTTAATAATTCTCTTGACATTAAAGCGATATCATAACTAGAAGTAACATGACCATCTTCATCTAAACCATGACAGTTTTTAAAAGTAGTATCTTTCATATTCAAATTTTTTGCTTTATCATTCATCATTTGTACAAATCCTTCTTCTGAACCACCAATATATTCTGCCATAGCAACTACGCAGTCATTAGCAGAGGCAACACAAATAGCTTTTAACATTTCATCAACTGTTAGCGTTTCACGTGGGTCTAGCCAAATTTGAGAACCACCCATAGAAGCAGCATTTTCGCTACAAGGAACAGAATCATTTAAGGAAATAGAACCATTATCAAGAGCTTCCATGATTAATAAAATGCTCATTACTTTGGTAACAGAAGCAGGACGTAACTGCTCATGACTATTATGTTCATAAAGAACTTGGCCAGTAGTTTGCTCTATTAAAATAGCAGAAGCAGATTCTAATTCTAAAGAAGTAGAATTTGTTTTATTTTCTTCTGTTACGTTGGAACTAACAGGAGTAGAGGTGCTTGACCATACATAAGTAGTTTCTTTAGCAAAACAAGGCAAAGTAAAGGAAAAAATCACAGCTAAAGTAAGAAAAAAAGAAAATGATAATTTTAATTTTTGCATAAATATCCCTCCAATTATTAATAAACTATATTCAAACAAATAAAAAGATATGTTCTTTTATAATAGAAAAATAAAAAAGTAATGGTATTACCATTACTTAAGGGAAATTAAAGTAGTCGTTACTGTTGCATTGTCAGTAGAAGCTAATATTTTAATATCATTTCCGAGCGTCATTTCGAAATTTGACATCTT
>CATOLW010000245.1 GCA_951800935.1 uncultured Clostridium sp. | reverse complement strand
ATTTTAAACAAGTATTTGAAGTAGCAAAATTATTGGGATTAGACGAAAAATATACAAAAGGATTGACACATATATCTTTTGGGATGGTCTTATTACCAACTGGAAAAATGTCAACTAGAGAAGGAAATGTCATAAAATTAGAAGAACTGCTAGAAGAAGCAATTAGCAGAGCTAAAAAAATCATAGAAGAAAAAAATCCAGATTTAGAAAAGAAAGAAGAAGTAGCTAAAAAAGTAGGAATTGGGGCCATTATCTTTAATGATTTAGCAAACAGTAGAATTAAAGATGAAATATTTGATTGGGACCAAATATTAAATTTCCAAGGAGAAACAGGGCCTTATATTCAATATACTTATGTTCGAACGAAAAGTGTATTGGAAAAAGCAGGTTATTTACCAAAGATAGAAGAAGTTAAAGAAGAAAAATTATTAGATGAATATTCACAAAATATCATTAAACTAATTTATGCCTTTCAGGATATTTTAGTACAAGTAACCCAAAAAGATGAACCATCAATTTTAGCAAGATACTTAATTGATTTAGCAAAAGCATTTAGTAGTTTTTATAATGAAAACAAAATTATTGTGGAAGATAAAGAATTACAAGATGCTAGAATTTATTTAACGTATAGTGCAGGAAAAGTTTTGAAAATAGGAGCTGAATTGCTTGGAATAGAAATGCCAGAAAAAATGTAGGAATACAAGTAAAATAGGAGTAAATGGTATGAAAAAGAAAAAGGGACTAAAAATATTTGGAATTATAGTCTTAATACTAGTGATTTTGCTAGTAGCCATTATAGGAGGAACTTATTGGTTTATCCAAGATAAATTAAGTAAAATCCAAAAAGTTGACTTAAAAGAAGAAGACTTAAAAGTTTCTTCACGGAGTAGAAGCAGACCTAATTGACTATCGAAACATTGCAATTTTTGGAGTTGATAGTAGAGATAATGATTTAGATAGAGGAAATAGAAGTGATTGCATTATTATAGCAAGTATAAATAATAAAACAAAAGAAGTAAAATTAGTGTCTGTTTATCGAGATACTTATGTACAAATCGAAGGGCACGGATTAGACAAAATAACACATGCATATTCTTATGGCTCAGCACCTTTAGCAATTAGTACTTTAAATACCAATTTAGACTTAAATATAAAAGAATTTGTAACAGTAAATTTTGATGCTGTAGCAGAAGCAGTGGATAAATTGGGAGGCGTAACGATTGATATAGAATCACGGAGAAGAATTAAGATATTTAAATGCTTATATCAATGAAACCGCAAAAGTAACTGGAAAATCGAATGAAAAAGTAGCTTCTATTGGAAAGCAAACTTTAAATGGTGTACAAGCAGTAGCTTACTCAAGAATCCGCTATACAGAAGGTGGCGATTATAAGCGAACAGAAAGAATGAGAACAGTAATAACAGCAATGGCAGAGAAATTAAAGACAAAAAATATAAGTGAAATTAATAACTTTATTGATTTTATATTACCAAAGGTATATACCAATATTACAGCAGCAGATGTATTTAGCTTATTGCCAAGTTTAGCAAGTTTTAAGATTATAAATAGTATTGGATGGCCATATGAAACGAAAGGAATTACTTTAGATAGATGGTATGGTGTACCAATTACGCTAGAAAGTAATGTAATAGAACTACATAGACAAGTATTTGAAAAAACAGATTATACAGTATCGCCAACAGTAAAATCAATAAGTGAAGCAATTATACAAAGGACAGGATATAGCAAATAAAATAAAAAGGTAAGAAGGATGAGAATAAAGACAATAAGAATAATATTAGTAATTTTATTAATAGGAACTTTTTATATGATATTTAATTTTTCAAATCAGGATGGACAAAAGTCAGGAGGATTAAGTAGAAAAGTAACAACTATTATCGTAGAAAAAATCTTATTTATTTCAGATGACACAAAAGTAGAAAAAATAGAACAAATAGAACCTATCATAAGAAAATTGGCTCATTTTTCTATTTATATGGTAACTGGAATTTTATTGATGAGTTTAGCAAGTACCTATCAAATGGAAACAATGAGGAAAATTTATATCAGCATGTTAATAGGAATGATATATGCAATTTCAGATGAAATACATCAAGTTTTTGTTCCCGATAGAGCGGCTAAAGTAACAGATGTAATAATAGATACATTAGGGGTAGGCACTGGAATTGCAATGGTTTTGATAATAGTAAAAAGCATAAATCAAAGGATGAAAAAGAAATGAAATTATTGACAAGATATACATAATGTGTTAAAATAATGTCAGAGTATTTAATTTAGGTGGTGTTA